>MERG01000084.1 GCA_001771985.1 Betaproteobacteria bacterium RIFCSPLOWO2_12_FULL_62_13
CATTCCATGCGGTCGAAGCGGTTGCCCGCCGGCCGGTCAAGGACCGATGCGGGATCATGTTCGAGCGGCTGAGTCATGTTTTAACCGAACTGCCAACCGCAGTGTAGACGGTCTCTTACACAATTTCACTGCCTTCTTCTCGGCCCCAGCATCATCAGGGCCACAATGGAAAAGGCAGCTCCGCAATAAAAGGTGACGGCGGCTCCGAGCTTGTCCCACAGCAAGCCGGCAAGCACGCTGGCGATCAGCATCGCGACACCACTCACCAGATTGAAAAAGCCGAAAGCGGTGCCGCGCAGTTGTGCCGGTGCAGCACCGGCCACCATGGTCGCGAGCAAGCCCTGCGTCATTCCCATGTGCAGCCCCCATAAAGCCACGCCGAGCGCGACCATCCCGAGCCCCTGCGCCAGGGCGAGCACGAGGTCGGATACGACCAACACGCCCAGCCCTGCACAGAGCAGAGCGTGGTGGCTCATGCGGTCGGCGAGCCGGCCCATGGGGTAGGCCGACAGCGCATAAACCACGTTCATCAGAACCAGCACGAGCGGAACGTAAGCGTCGGCGAGCCCCAGTTGCTGCGCACGCAGGATGAGAAAGGCTTCGCTGAAGCGCGCGAGCGTGAACACTCCGCCGGCGGCGACGACCCACCAGTAGGCGCGTCCCAATTCACCGAGCGTCTGCCAGCGAATGGGCGATACCGCTGTGCGCTTGCCGGCCGCGGTACCGGGCTCCTGCACGCCGACCACGAGGATGAGGACCGAGACTACTCCCGGGACCACCGCGAACCAGAAAACCGCGCGGAAATCACCCGCCCAAAGCAGCATCAGCGCGACGGCCAGCAGCGGCCCGACGAACGCGCCGACGGTATCGAGCGACTGCCGCAGCCCGTAAGCCGCGCCGCGTATCTCCGGCGCGGTGAGATCCGCGACCAGCGCGTCGCGCGGCGCCCCGCGTATCCCCTTGCCGATCCGGTCCATGAAGCGCGCGGCGAAAACCCAATGCACGGAGAGCGCGAGCGCAAAAATGGGCTTGGAAACCGCGCCCAGGCCGTAGCCCAATACGGCCAACCCCTTGCGTTTCCCAAGGTGATCGCTGATCGTGCCAGAAAATACTTTCACGATGAGCGCAGTCGCTTCGGCGACGCCCTCGACCACGCCGACCATGAGCATCGTCGCGCCGAGGCTCGTCACCATGAAAACCGGCAGCAGGCTGTGTATCAGCTCGGAGGACACGTCCATGAAGAGGCTGACGAAACCGAGCACCCAGACGCTGCGCGGAATCGTCGCGGCGGGGCTCGCGCGGGACGTTACATGCGAGTCGGTCACGGGATTAGGGATTCCTTAGTGTCCCCATCGGGGATGGTTGAAACCCCTCGCCCCCGGATCGGAGTCCGGGGCAGGCTTTAGGCGAAGAAAGTTCTTGCGAAATCCGAGCGAAGCGAGCATGAGCAGGTTTCCTGGGAAAAGGGTAAAGCAGTTTGTCATGCCCGCGGGGCCTGCCCCCGAGTGCTGTAGTCGGGGGGCGGGCATCCAATTTGTCGTGCGCTGAAATTGGATTCCCGACGCCTCGGGAATGACAATCACAGAGCCTTTAAACCCCTCGGCTTACAGCCGAGGGTTGTTTAGATCGCTCTTGCGATCGATATCGTAAAGAATCCCGGGGTCATCGCACTCGATCAGCTTCACCGCACGGCAATGGCGTTCCAGAATGGCTCGCGCGCCCTGGTCGCCGTCGAGCGCCAGCAGTTCGTTGCGAAGTTGAGCCCCGAATCCGACCGGATGACCGCGCTGATTCTGGTACTGCGGAGCGGCGATCAAGGCGCCCTCCCCCAGCGCCGCGACGACCGACTTGATCGTCGCCGGCAGGATCTTCGGCATGTCGGCCAGCGCAATCACCCAGCCGCCGGCGCTCCGCTCGCGAGCGACCGCGTGGGCGAGACTCGTGCCCATCCCGCGCGCGGCCTCCTGGCACACTGTCACCATGCAGCCTTCCTGTTCCAGCATGTCGGCGAGCGTGAAATCCCCCGGGCGCACCACCGCCGTGACCTCCAGGCCGGCGGCGCGCAGGTTACGCGCCGCGTGTGCGGCAATCGCCACTCCGTCCGGCATGGGATGGAGGAGCTTGTCGCCGCCGAAGCGCGAGGCGGTGCCGGCCGCAAGCAGGATGCCGGCAATGTGTTCTTGAGATGGTGCCATGACCGCAGCCGATTATAGCGAGGCGGCCGCCAGCGCGTCTCTCGCGGACATCTTTCACGACATACCGCTTCGGAGAATGATTATGACCCTGTCCTGACGCCGCATCAGCCGGTGCACACGAAGGGGCTCGGCCCCCGTCGCCAACGTATCACCCTTCGATCGCTACAAGCCCGCTTCTTTCATGGCCTTGGCCCATTTGGCGATCTCGGCGCGCAGGTAGTCGGCGAACTGTGCCGGCGTCGAGAACGCGGAGTCGAACGCCAGCGCTTCAAGCCTGTCGGCGACATCTTTTCTCTGTAGCACCAGCCCAACCTCCTTGTTAAGCAGGGCGACAATGTTTCCGGGGGTGCCGCGCGGTGCGAGAACGCCGTACCAGTTGCTCGCCTCATAGCCGCGCACTCCGGCCTCGGCCAGCGTCGGGGCATTCGGCAAAAGCGCAGAGCGGGACATGCTCCCCACGGCCAGCGCCTTGAGTTTCCCGAACCGGATGTGGGCAATCGCCGAACCCAGCGTCGCGAACATGAGCTGAGTCTCGCCCCCGATCAAGCCGGTCAGCGCCGGACCGGCGCCCTTGTACGGGACATGAACGATACGGGTCCCGGTAGCGCTGTTGAACATCTCCGCGGCAAGGTGATTGATACCGCCCGCACCGCCGGACGCATAGTTCAGCTTGTCGGGGTCGGCCTTGGCGAGCCCGATCAGTTCGGCGACTGAATTCGCCTGTACCGCGCGATTCACTACCAGCACCAGAGGCTGCGCCGCCACCCGGGCAATGGCGTCGAAATCCGTCACCGGATGGTACGGAAGGTTCTTGTAAAAACTTGCGGCGATCGAGTATGACGCCGTGATCATGATGATCGTGTAGCCATCCGGCGTGGCTCTTGCAGCGATGGCCGAGCCGAGCGTGCTCGCGGCGCCCGGCCGGTTGTCGACCACGAAGGTCTCGCCCAGGCTTTCCCCCAGCCGCTCGGCGACCATGCGTCCCACGATGTCGGTCCCACCCCCGGGCGGGAACGGGATAATAAAGCGCACCGGCCGCGACGGATAAGTCGACTTCTCCTGCGCGAAACCATGGATCGAGTCCCCCGCCGTGAATAGCGCTGAAACCAGCAAGAACGTGCGCAACATCTTCGTCATGGCCTCTTCCTCCTTTTCTGGCGTTACGGAACGGCATTCGCCTCGGATATGCACCCTCTAAAAACATAGACACCGGCGAGTCCGGCGGGTTTACCCGTTGGCCGATCCCAACGGGCATCGCGATCTCGGGCCAGCCGAAGGTCTCGCGCCCTTCCCACGCGCTGCAGTCGGTCTCGTGCGGATACCATCGGTCGCCACGGTGCCGATCTCGCCGCTCACCCTCCCATTCCACAGCGCCTCCCATACGGCGATGTATCCCGGGTCGCGAGCTTCCATTCCCAAAGAAATGCAGGCGCGTGCGCACGGTCGGGGAACCCAGTAAAATTTCCCTTTTGATATGCCTTCCAACGATAGCAGCGGCACGGTAACGGCGGGGCTGGCATGGACCGGTGCGGGCCTCGCGTTGGTCTGCGCCTTGATCGCGGCAAGCTCCGGTCTTGGCTACCAAATGGGTGTCTGGCACTTTCGCACCGGATTCACGATCCTGCGCTGGTCGGTCTACGTTGCCGCTGGAGCGGGCGTAATAGCGCTGGTGGCGTTTGCACTTGCAGCAATCAGGCGCGCCGGTGTACAAGTCGCCATAAGCGCCGCAGGGGTGGCCATTGCCATTGCTCTGGTTCTACCCGCCTGGAACCTTCAAAGAACCGCAAGCCAAGTGCCGCGCATCCACGACATCACCACCGATACCGTGAACCCGCCGCAGTTTGTTGCGTTGCTCCCGGTGCGGCAGAAAGCCCCGAACGGCGCCGCATACGGTGGCGCCAAGATCGCGGAAGCACAGAAGGCCGCTTATCCGGATATCAAGCCCGCGCTGCTCAAGCTAGCGCCCGCCCAAGCCTTTCAACGCGCGCTGGCCGAGGCGCGCGACTTGGGCTGGGAGATCGTGGCAGCCGAGCAGGCTCAAGGCAGGATAGAAGCCACCGCGACGACGTTCTGGTTCCGCTTCAGGGACGACGTCGTAATCCGCATCGTGCCGCACGGCGATGGCAGCCGCCTCGACATCCGTTCGATGTCCCGCGTCGGGCGCAGCGACCTTGGCGCGAACGCGAAAAGAATTCGGGTGTTCTTGAAACACTTGCAGTCCGGGGCTTGACCCGGTCAGTGCATGATGCCGCGCGAAGCGTCTGTCTTCGCTTTATAATCCGCGCGACATACTGACGAGAATCACAGGACGATCATGCCCAAGTTCTGCGCCAACCTCACCATGCTCTGGAACGAGCTGGAATTCATGGACCGCTTTGCCGCCGCGGCACGAGCCGGCTTCACCGGGGTCGAGTACCTCTTCCCCTACGACTACGAGAAGAGCCGGCTCGCCGAACAATTGCACAAACACAAGCTGACCCAGGTTCTGCACAACCTGCCTGCCGGCAACTGGAGCAAGGGTGAGCGTGGCATCGGCTGCCACCCCGACCGAGTCGGCGAATTCCAGGACGGCGTGGGCAAAGCGATCGAGTATGCGACCGTACTCGGGTGCAGGCAGGTGAACTGTCTCGCCGGCGTTGCGCCGGCCGGTGTTGCGGCGGACCGGATGCGCGCGACCTTCGTTTCCAACCTCAAGTTCGCGGCGCTGAAGCTGAACGAAGCCGGCATCAAGCTTCTGATCGAACCCATCAACACCCGCGACATTCCGGGCTTTTATCTCTCCCGCTCGAAGCAGGCACTCGAGATCATTAAGGAGGTGGGATCGGACAACCTTTTCCTTCAATACGACATCTACCACATGCAGGTCATGGAAGGCGACCTTGCCCGCACCATCGAGCACAACCTGAAGCTGATCCCGCACATGCAGCTTGCGGATAACCCGGGACGCAACGAACCGGGCACCGGCGAGATCAACTACGGCTTTTTGTTCCAGCACATCGACCGCATCGGCTATCACGGCTGGATCGGCTGCGAATACAAGCCTCTCACCACAACCGACGCGGGTCTGGGCTGGGTCAAACCCTATTTTGGTATTTCTTGAGATCCTCTACGCCCCGGAATCTTCGCGGTTAATCGTTAAGGAGCTTTCGTGATGAGCAACATCGGCTTTATCGGGCTCGGCATCATGGGGAAACCCATGGCCGCGAACTTGATCAAAGGCGGCCACACGCTCTACCTGCAATCGAGGAGCGGCGTGCCGCAGGAGCTCACCGCCAGCGGGGGAATCGCGTGCGATTCCGCCAGAAAAGTAGCCCAGCAGTCGGAGATCATCATCCTGATGCTGCCGGACACGCCGGACGTCGAAAAGGTCCTGTTCGGCCCCGAAGGGGTCGTTTACGGTCTTACCGCAGGGAAGACCGTTGTGGACATGAGCTCGATCTCGCCCATCGAGACCAAGCAGTTCGCGAAGAAGATCAACGCGCTCAGTTGCGAATATCTGGATGCGCCGGTGTCCGGCGGTGAGGTCGGCGCCAGGAATGCCGCGCTCACCATCATGGTCGGGGGAACCGAAACAGCCTTCAACAAGGTGAAACCCATCTTCGATCTGATGGGCAAGAACATCACGCTGGTGGGCGGGAACGGCGACGGCCAGACCTGCAAGGTCGCGAACCAGATCATCGTCGCGCTCAACATCGAGGCGGTGGGCGAAGCGCTCCTGTTCGCTTCCAAGGCGGGCGCCGACCCGGCCAAAGTGCGCCAGGCGCTGATGGGAGGCTTTGCCGCCTCGCGCATCCTCGAAGTGCATGGCGAACGCATGATCAAGCGCACATTCGATCCTGGATTCAGGATCGAACTACATCAAAAGGATCTCAGCCTGGCACTCGCAGGCGCCAGAGCCATGGGGTTGAGCCTGCCGAATACCGCAACCGCGCAGGAACTGTTCAACGCGTGCGCTGCCAACGGCGGCGCCAAGTGGGACCACTCGGCGTTGGTGCGGGCGCTCGAGAAGCTCGCCAACCACCAGGTCACGGGCAATCCGGCAGCATGACCGCCGCGCCACGCTCGCAGCCCGCCGCTGCCGTGCCGGGGCTGGGGCTTGGCGTGATGTGGAAGACGGTGTCGGAGGACTGCAACCTCGCCTGCGATTACTGCTACTACAGCACCTGCGGCGGGCGACCGGGCCCGAAGCGCAATCGCATCGACCACGTGCTGCTCGACAAGGCGATCCGGGAATACATGGCGCAATCGCAAGGCTCAGTCGGTTTCGCGTGGCAAGGCGGCGAGCC
This sequence comes from Betaproteobacteria bacterium RIFCSPLOWO2_12_FULL_62_13, assembly GCA_001771985.1. Lineage (GTDB taxonomy): Bacteria > Pseudomonadota > Gammaproteobacteria > Burkholderiales > SG8-41 > DSOT01. The sequence continues at coordinate 6,482 of MERG01000084.1, forward strand.
GCTGCTTGCGGGCCTGGAGTTTTTCGAAGAAGTCATTGCGCTGGAGGCGCGGCACGCGCCGCCCGATACCAGCATCGGCAACGCCCTGCAGACCAACGGCACCCTGCTTAACGAGGATTGGGCGCGTTTCTTCCGCCGCTACAATTTTCTGCTCGGCGTCAGCATCGACGGTCCACGCGAAATCCACGATGCGCACCGCGTGACCGCCACGGGCAAGGGAAGCTTCGACCTGGTGATGCGCAAGATCGGGCACCTGCGCAATCACGATGTCGATTTCAATATCCTCACGGTACTGCACCAGGGCAATGTCGACAAGCCGCGCGAGTTGATGGCGTTCTACGCGCGCGCAGGATTCGATTACGTTCAGTTCATTCCCGGTATGGATTTCAATGCCGGGTCTCCCGAGGCGCCCGCCCGCTACCTGATCACCGCGGAGCAGTACGGCAGGTTTTTGTGCGAGACCTTCGACATCTGGTACAACGATGGCGCGCCGCGGGTGTCCGTGCGCTTTTTCGACAATATGTTGAGTGTTTACGCCGGGCGTGAGGCTGAAACATGCAAGTATCGCCGGACCTGCTCCCGGACCCTGGTGCTCGAACACAATGGCGACGCCTACCCGTGCGATTTCTACATGAGTTCCGGATGGCGACTCGGCAACATCGGCAGTGATTCACTGCAGGAGATCCTCGACCATGCGGTCTACCGCAGTTTTCTGGGACTCAAGGAGTCGTTGCCTGAACAATGCCGTAGCTGCGGCCATCTTCGGAAGTGCTACGGCGGCTGTCCGCGTAACCGGACCTGGGACAGCGGCGGCCGCGTTGCCGGACCTGATTATTTCTGCAGCGCCTACCGCCGGTTCTTCGACTATGCCCACGAAAGGCTCACGCTGCTCGCACGTAAGATGCGTATCCGCTGGCTCGTCGATTACGCGTGCTGCGGGCGGCCGTGGCCCGGACGCAACGACCCTTGCACTTGCGGCAGCGGCCGGAAATTCAAGCAGTGCTGCGCGCCGCTCAGAGACGAACTGGGAATCCCCATAGCCGGAAGGCCGGCACGCTCGCGGCATTCCTTGAATCGTTAATTCATCGCACAACCAGAAGTTGGGGTACGCGCAGCGTTCCCCTACATCCGCTCGATCCGCACAACCTGCTCAATCCCGGCAAGGTCATCAGGTAAGCCCCAATTGAGTTTGGGGCAAATGGGTGACAACCCATATGCACCGCAGGTCTCCCCTCGCCCCCCGAAACAGGGCACGGCGTAAGGGATGAGCGCGGTCAAGCGTTTTCACGACGCTTACTGAGCATTGCAGAAACGCATGACAATGCTCAGCCCTCATCCCCGCCCCTTCTCCCGAGAGGAGAAGGGGCGCCGGAACGTGGAGCAGGGACCCCGATTTTGGGGATGCGACCGTGGAGGCGCACATAAGCACGCGGAGAATCGCGGCGCTGCATCCCGCTGCGGGGTCGCATCCATCGGCCAAGGCCGACGGAACCTGCTCCGCCCTCCGCGGGCGCATTCGAGGCATAAATGCATTGTCATCCATTTATGCAAGACTCTAATGGGTGACCGGGTCATCGGGTCACAGGGTGACCACCGCCGTGTCTCATCTGCACCGCGGCCGATCCATGATCTACCTGACCCCGCTCTTAGGTGAATTCCCGGGGCCCATTCGAGTATATAACCGGGCGTATACCGCTGGTATCGCACGCATCAAATTCCGGTGGCCAACCGATTACCTCCCAGACAGCGCGTGGCTACACTTGGGGCAACTGTCTCGCCAGCGGGGCAGTTAACGCGATCACCTGAAAGGGATAGGAATTCAACCAGGCTCGCCTTGCGCGGTCGCTGGCCGCACCCGCGAGACAGAGTCGCTGTTAAGGAGGAGGCACAACCATGATAACCAGCACAACCGATCCTATCACCGGGAATGCCATCCCGGACCCGGAATACCATCCGTTCCTTGTCGAAGGACGCGGCGACAACGCTTTGGACGACGCTTTGAAGATCTATTTTGAGTCAGAGGAGACAAAGCGGATCTTCCTGTTGATCCTGGGCGATTGACTGGACGCACTGCGTAACGCGGTCACCATGTCAGGCGTACTGCAATGCAACACGGCTCGCCTTGCACGGTCGCCGGCCGGCGCAACCGGGAGACCGAGCACGCTTGAAGGGGTACAACCATGATAAACAGCACAACCGATCCGATCCATGCCGCATCAACATCAGGCGTTGCTCGAAACACGGTGATCCGTGCTAAGGACCTGCTCGCCGCCACGCTCTACTTCTGGCTGTCGGGATGGCCGATCCGGCGCGCGATCAGGATGGCGAGCGAGGCGGTATACAGGGCTTGACCAGAACTCCTGACCGCATTGCGGAGCCGGCTCGACAAAAAAGCAGCGCGAAACTCCCGCCGGTCAACGCTCGATGCGGCTGATCTTCGAGCCTTCGAAAGTCAGGTTGTACATCAGCCCCTTGTTGGAGAAGATGAAGCCGATGATGGGCTTGTTCAGCGTTTCCGTGGTGATCTCACCGCCCGCGCCGAGTGTCGCCACCGCCACGCTGGCATCCACGCCGGCCTCCCACCCCTGGCTCCTGCGGAATTCCTCCAGCACCCTCTGATTCATGAAGAGAATGATCTGCGATTTGACCTGCGCGCCGAGCTGGAATCCGATGGAAGCGCCAGCAATGCTGTAGTAGGAAGCGGTGTTGCCCCTGACCAGCAACGCACCCTCGCCGTACTCGCCGCCGATGCCGATGCCCGCCTTGAACACCTTGGGAAACACCAGCATGCCGGAAGCCTTCTGCGCGAGCCGCCTGCCGGCGCTCGTGTGCCTGTAGAAGTTCTCGACCGCTTCCTGTACCTCGGCGTCGATCTCCTCCTTCGAAGCGGCGCTCGCGGTGGCGGAGCTTAACGCGAACACCGCGCTAACGCACCATAACGCAAGAACTATTTTTCGCATCGCCTCACCTCCGGCGCGGAACGAAAGAGGAATCTTGACAGGTCGGGATTCGGTAATTCGTGCCCGCTACAGCATATTCTATCGGATATCGTTTAGAAGCCGATCGCATCCCGTTCAGGATACGAGAGGAAGGCGTAACATACAACTGCCGCGTCATCATCCCGGGGAGGGACTGTAATGGCGGATCCAGCGTTTCACGGCGTTTTTCCTTATCTCGTTTCGCCGGTCAGCGCATCCGGCGACGTGAAAAGCGACGTTCTCACGCAGCCTTGTGACGATCTCATTGCCGCCGGGGTCCATGGGCTCACCCCGCTTGGCTCGACCGGTGAATTTTGCCTACCTCACCTGGACCCAACGACAGCGCATCGTCGAGGTCGTCGTCAAGACTGCGCGGGGACGCGTTCCCGTGGTCGCGGGTGTGGCCGCCACGACGATCGCCGATGGCGTGTTCCAGGCGCGCGAGATGGAGCGGCTGGGCTGCGACGGCATTCTTGCCATCCTTGAAGCGTACTTTCCGCTGACCGATGACGGGGTCTTCGCCTACTTCAGGGCGATCGCCGAGTCGGTTTCCCTGCCCGTCGTGTTGTACACCAACCCGAACTTTCAGCGATCGGACCTGAGTCTGCCGGTCATCGACCGCCTGAGCCGCATCGACAACATTCGTTACATCAAGGACGCCTCGTTTAATACCGGGCGCCTGCTGTCGATCATCAATCGCGTGGGCGATAGAATGAAGGTCTTTTCCGCTTCCGCCCCCATCCCGGCCTGCGTCATGCTGGTGGGCGGCGTGGGCTGGATGGCGGGCCCCGCGAGCCTCATTCCGCGGCAGAGCGTCGAACTCTACGAGCTTTGCCGCAGCGGTGACTGGCCGCGCGCGATGGAATTGCAGCGCAAACTCTGGGCATTCAACGAGGCGTTTGCGATGCACGGTCTCGCCGCGTGCATCAAGGGCGGCCTTGAGCTTCAAGGTTACGATGTCGGCGCGCCGCTCCCGCCCCAGGATCCCTTGTCGCAAGCAGGCGTGAAGGAGGTCCGCCAGGCTCTGGCAGCAGTAGGTGCGCAGGTAGTGATGACCGGTTTTGCCTCCGGATGACGCTTATGGGGATAGGGCGGCGGCGCTGACGGCCCCCGACCCCTAGCCATAACCGGAGGGAGGTGCGTCATGAAACTGCGTTGCCGCGTGAGCCATGAAAGTCTGTTGCCCCATTGCCGAACTCAGGACGCTGAGGTGCCGAGAGAGATTCCCAGTCAAGGAGGAAATGCCGTGAAGAACCTGTCGTCGTCTGGAAAAACCAGCTTGATCGTGCTTGCAGCGTGTTTCTGGATTCCCTCGTTCGTAGCCGAGGCGGCAACGATCCGAGTGGATTGTCCTTCGGCCAGCCTCCAGGCTGCCATCGAGAAATCCAGGGCAAGGGACACGCTTCTGGTCAGCGGCACCTGCAGTGAGAACGTAGTTGTGCATGAGGAAGTCGTCGGAATCACTCTGGATGGCCAGGGAAAGGCGACAATCAATGCCCTGGATCCGGGCAAGCCTGCCGTCAGGATAACGGGGAGGGGAATTACCGTAAGAGGTTTTACGGTCACCGGAGGCGGAAACGGAATCCGCGTAGAGCGGGGAGGCGACGCACTGATAGATGGCAACACTGTCGAAAAGGTAGGCACATTCGGGATCATCGTTTATACGGGTTTCGCGGTGATCATCAATAACACGATACAGAACAATCCGCAGTCCGGGATTGCGATCGCGGGGGCATCTTTTGCACACATTGGATTCGTCACGGGCGGCGACAAAGCCGCAAGTCCAAACTTCATTCAAAACAACGGTGCTGCCGGAATCGTCGTGTCGCGCTCTTCGTCGGCCCGCATCGTCGGGAATATCATCCGGAACAACAAGCGATACGGGGTTGAAGCGACGCGCGTCTCTCAAGTCGACGTCGCCAACAACACGATCGAAGGGAACGGCCAGGACGGGATCTTTGTCAGTCGCAATTCCCATGTAACCGTGGGAAGCAGTTTGCCGGGCGGGAAGATCTTTCGCATACCCAATACCACCGCTTCGAATAATGGTGGCGTGGGCATCAGGTGCACCAGGAATTCGTCTGCCGATGGACGTCTGGGCAGCCTCAACGGGGATAAGGGGGCGAAGGCATTCGACCCGAGCTGCGTCGATGACCTGGAGTCATGAGAGAGGAGTCTTCCTGAATCACTGGCGCCTTCCGGCGCATTCACGGTCATGTGAGCACGGCGGCGCACAGACGTCATGACCGGTTTTGCCTCCGGATGACGCTATAACAGGTGCAGTCGTTACGCGCCGGCGGCCCGAACCAATGGCTGTAGGCCGAGAAGGATCATTGTGGCTTCTTGCGTTGCTTGACCCCCTGAATAGCTCGGAGAGATCTGAATACCGACGGTTACGAAGAAGGAGACGACATGATGCCAATCAGGATTCTCGTGGACCGATGTCATCGCGATTCTGGTAATCGGGCGGCGCGGCGATCAGCGCGATCCCACACGCTCACCCTCGCAGCAATCTGCTTGGCCCTGACGGCACGGCTCGGCGCAGCCGAGAGTCAAGTGGTAACGGTTGAAGGGAAGAACGACCCGGCCGTGGACGTGCAGGCAGTGCAGAAGGCAGTCGATCAAGGCGGGGCCGTCCTCCTCAAGGGGCGCTTCGACTTCGGCGACAAGGGAAGCGTGACGATTACCAAGGATGTCGAAGT
>MERG01000085.1 GCA_001771985.1 Betaproteobacteria bacterium RIFCSPLOWO2_12_FULL_62_13
TAATGGGGAAAGGCGACAGCTCCTCGTTGTGCATGGCGTCCCGGCAAAGCACGTGTCCGTAAACCCGCTCCATCCCCACGAGTTGTGCGCCGACTTCACGCGCCATGCGCAATCCGTCACCGTTCCCCGTGGCTGCGCCGCGCTGCTTCAGTTTCTCGGGCGCCGGGCTCACATATTCCCGTAACAGCTCGTGATTCGCTTGAAATCCGCCGTCGCAGAGCACGACGGCTCCCGCGTGCACGAAGCCGGCCTCGCCTCGTCGTTCCACTGCGACGCCATCACAACGTCCGTCCGCCATGCGCAGGCGCACCGCGCGCGTGTCCAGCAGCAGTTTGCCCCCCAGCTCTTTCAATGCATGACCCAGCGTGCGCAGCAATACATCGCCGCCGCGGCCTTCCCAGTACGTCCGTCCCCTGAGCAGTATCGGCGGGGCAAGCGTGTGCTGCCTGTGCGCTTCGTGGCCCACTTTGATGAATTTCACGCCTTTCGTCTTGAGCCAGCGAACCGCATTGCCTATGTCGCTTGCCACCGCCTGCGCGAGATCTGCGCGCGCGTATCGTCGCGTGCGGCCGTTTATCGCATCGAGGAGGACGGCCGCCGCGTCGTTGACATCACGAAACGCCACATGGAAAGCGCCGCCGGTCATTCGCGAGTTGCACGGGTATCGCTCCTGCTCGCCTTTTTCGAGGACGCCGACTCGCAAACCAAGCTCGGATAGCCGTACTCCGGCAACCATTCCCGCAATGCCGGCTCCAACGACAACGACATCAAAAACATCGGTATTACTCATCGCCGCACCCCTATCTGCTCAACTCTTGCAAGATGGCCGCGTCAATCTTCAATAAATATCGCCGCGCTCGTACTGCCGTGACCAAGGGAGCCGCGCGCGCAATGTCCTGGCCGCTTGAAGCGGCCAGTATGGCTCGCCAAGCATCGCGCGGCCCAGGAAGATCAGGTCGGCTTGGCCGTTGGCCACGATTTGCTCCGCCATATCGGCGCTCTGGATAAGGCCGACAGCCCCCGTCGCAATGTCCGCACGGCTGCGTATCTCTGCCGCAAACGGTACCTGGTATCCCGGGTGTACGGTCAGCTTCTGGGTTGGACTCAGAGCACCGCTCGAGCAGTCGATCAGATCGACCTTGCCTCCGGCTTTCAACACTTGCGCGAGTTGCACGCTCGCCCGCAGGTCCCAGCCGCCCTCTATCCAGTCCGTCGCCGAGATGCGCACGAACAAGGGCAGGCGCTCCGGCCACTCGGAACGCACTGCGTCGACAGCCTCGAGCAGGAACCGTATCCGGTTCTCGAAACTGCCGCCATAACGGTCGGAACGCCGGTTCGACAGGGGCGACAGGAACTGATGGATCAGGTAGCCGTGCGCAGCATGAATCTCCACTACATCGAATCCTGCCTGGTGGGCGCGCCGTGTGTTGGCCGCGAAGAGCGCCAACGTGTCATTGATCGTCTTCCGGTCCATCTCCATGGGCAACAGATGGCCGTCCGCGAAGGGAATCGCCGAAGGCGCAATCACTTCCCATCCGCCCATCTCGCGCGTGAGCGGCTTGCCGCCATCCCATGAGACTGCAGTGGATGCTTTGCGGCCGGCGTGTCCGATCTGGATTCCCGCCAGCGCGCCCTGCGCCTTGATGAAGCGCGTTATGCGAGCGAAAGCATCGCGCTGCTCGTCATTCCACAAGCCCAGGCAACCGGGCGTGATGCGCCCTCGCGGCTCGACATGCGTGACTTCCGTGAAAACGATCCCAACTCCGCCGACGGCACGCGACGCGAGATGCTGGAAATGCCAGTCGTTCGGCACGCCATCGGCCGCCGAGTACTGACACATCGGGGAGAGCACGATTCGGTTGCGCGTCGTCATCGAGCGCAGTGCCAGCGGTCGAAAAATGTGCGGATTCGGATCGCGCTGCAGTACCTTCCGCTCGTTCTCGCCGCGCGTCGCGAATGGATTGGTCCGGGCTAACGTATTCATGAAGTCTCTTCGCATTAAACAACCCTCGGCTGTAAGCCGAGGGATTTAAGAGATGTCGGCTTGAAGCCGACTGCAAAGCATCGCTAACTGTCATTCCCGCGCAGGCGGAAATCCAATTTCGGTGCATCACAGATTGGATGCCCGCCTCCCGCGGGCATGACAACTTGCGCTGGATGGTCAATCTGCCCCCGCACCAAAGCGCGTCTTCAGAGAATCTCCCTCCCGGCAAGGGGGCCGGGCCTATGCCCTAAGAACGGCCTGCCTTCAGCATTGCCCGCAAGACGGGCTCGAAGAAGGCGGGCGGGCGCATGACGCGCGTTTCCTGCGATTGGATGCGCGGTTGGTTCTTGGCGCGATAAGCAGGCCAAGCCGGGTCTGCGGCCAGCGCGGCGCGGCGCTTTTCGCGCTCCTCGAAGCTCTCGTAGGCCCACAAATGCACGATGAGATTCTGCGGACCGACCTCGTTAATGAAGAAACCAAACATGTCGCCCAGATGACGCTTGAGGATCGGCAGGCCTTCGCGCTCGTAGACCTCCATGAACTCCGGCACCTTGCCGACGTAAAGCGTATACATGCGTTCTTCAACAATCATCGCGCTGCTCCTTTGATTTTCCGGCGAAGAGGTACCCCGTCGATCAGTATGGCGACGGATTCTTATCAGATCAAACGATATTATTTGATTGTTTAATATCGAACTTGCTGATACGACGCGAGCCGACCAGAGAATACGCCGAGCCTTGATCAGCAAACGCCGCTTATACCAATATGCCGTCAACAGGCATCAACGGGACAATGCCTGAGCAGGAAGCGCTTGAGCTCCGCCGCACAACGTTCTGGCACCACATCGGTGATGTTGTGCTGGTATCCATGGTAGATGACGAACTCGCACGCAGGCACGCGTTGGCGGATCACCTCGTACTGCTCGAGTTTGATGTGCGGGTCGCTGTCGGGGACCACGCACAGCATGGGGCAGGCGATTTCACCCAGGCGCCCGTTCTGGTCCACGTTTCGCATCACCGGCACGAAGCGGCATACCATCTCCTCGCTCGTGCGGCTTGCTTCGTCGACAAACCAGCGAACGAACTCCGGGTCCGTAGCGCCTGGGAAACGCTCATCGAGCGTCTCTTCGAGAAACCCGCGCAGTCCTTTGGCCCTGATCCTTGCGATCCACTGCTGCGCGTCGATCATCGAATGCTTGAGTCCCGGCGGCGAAGCGAAGGTTGCAAGGGTCTTGACTCGGTGCGGATGGTCAAGCGCAATCTGCATGGAAATCATCGCGCCCGCCGAAGAGCCTGCGAGGTGAAACTGATCGCAGCCGAGGTGCGCCGCGAGCTCGATCACGTCCCGCACCAAGCGGTCCAAAGAAAGGCCGTCCTTGCCCGGCACCTCGCTCTGGCCGTGCCCGCGCATGTCAGGCCGCACAACGCGGAAATCACGCGCGAGTATCGGCACCCACTTGTAGAAGCGCCGCGAACTTCCCATCGCAGCATGCAACAGGAAGAGCGTCTGCGGCGAGCGCCACGGATCCGTGTAATCGTCGACCACGTAGCGTAGGATCACCCCATCGCTTGCACGGAGGCATCCCATCGGCGGCTCGCGCATTATGCGTTCTTCTCCACGCTGACCACGGTTATTGCAGGCGGATTTTCGCTTGCTTCACCACCCGCGCCCATTTCGCTATTTCAGTCCGTATGCTGGCTGCATGTTCTTCCGGCGTGCTGCCTATCGGTTCGAAAGCGAGCTCGATGAGCCGTTTGCGGACGTCGGACATTTGCAGAACCTTGGCCATCGTCGCGCTGAGCGTTTGTATGATCTCCTTCGGCGTTGCCGCTGGCGCAAGCGAGCCCCAGTAAGTACCGGAATCAACGCCTTTCAGCCCGGACTCGACGAACGTCGGCACCTCCGGCAGCGCGGCATTGCGCTTCTCGCCGGTGATCGCGATTGCACGCAGCCTGCCGGCCACGACATGCGGCTTGGCCGAGCTCGGCCCGGCGAACATCATCGCGACTTCGCCGCCGACGACGGCGGCAGCCGCCGGACCGCTGCCCTTGTAAGGGATGTGCACTAGGTTAATCGCGGCTGCCGACTTGAAGAGCTCGACGCCCAAGTGCGTTGCGCTGCCCGCGCCGCCCGTGGCGAAGTTGAGCTCGCCCGGCCGCGCTTTCGCCAATGCCATGAGCTCTTTCAGCGTTTTCACCGGCACGGAAGGATGTACGATCAGCACGACCGGCGCCGAAGCGAGTAACGAAACCGGAGCGAAATCCCGGATCGGGTCATACGGCAGTTTGGGATAAAGGCTCGGGCTACTGGTGAAGGAGGTATCGACGAAAAGAATGGTGTACCCATCAGGCGCAGCCTTCGCCACAAGCTCGGTTCCGATCTGACTGCCGGCGCCGGGACGGTTGTCCACGATCACCTGCTGCCCCAGATTCGCGCTCATCTTGGGCGCCATGATGCGAACCAGGTTGTCCGTTCCGCCTCCCGGAGCGAACGGAACGATGACGCGCACCGCACGAGCCGGATAAGCTTGTGCGGACGCGGTCCCCGCCATGCCCGCCCCGGCCACAGCAGCGACCAACAGCGCATATGCCCATCCCTGTGCGAGCCGCGTTATCATTTCTGTCTCCCAATCCGCATCGCGGAAATCAATTCCCCAACGTCATCGAGCTCTTCAAGCCGCCAACACATATCCAGTAATTCGGTCACCTGGGCAGGCGACAACAAGCCGTTGCTCATGCTGGCGAGCTTCACCTCTATGTCCTTGTCGCTCGCCGGGTTCTTGACATGGCCTTTGGCGTAATCGACGCTGCTCAGCTTTTTCGCGCCGTTCTTGAGCGTGATCTCCAGCCGGCAGGGATTACGAGACGGCTGCAGCTTGTCCAGCTCCCTGTCATGAATCACCTGGACTTTGTGTATGAGCGAACGCAAACGAGGATCGGATATGCGTTCCGCCGAAAATGTCGCAGCATCGACCTTGCCATCGAGCAAAGCGGCGCAGACCAGGAACGGAATGCTGTGGTCCGCCGTCTCACGGGTGGTCGGCGCCCACTTTACGGGCTCACTGCCGGCCTCGTACCATGCACTCCTGTAGGTTCTCACCACGATCGCCTCGATATCATGGGGATCCACCTGTGACCGGATGGCCAACGTCGCCTCGACGGGGGACTGACCGGGATAGACGCAGGGATAGAACTTCATCCGCGAATCGGCAATCCGGAATGGCCGGTCGTGCCCCGCGAACGGCGGCCAATCGAATTTCCCCACCGCGTTCCACACGCCGTTCTCGCCCTCGAACACCGATTCCGGAGCGGTCATGCCTTCGGCTGCGAGCTGAACGGCGAATAGGGCGTTGCGGGACGCGTTCCCCCCCGCGCACCCTTTCCACATGGAGAGCTCGCCCCGGCGCGCCACTTCGAGCGCCATGTTCGGGGTGAGCGCAAGGGAAAGCGCGCTTGCCGTCATCGGATGGTCGAGTTTCATGATCTTCGCGGCGCCGGCTGCAGCAGCCAGCACGGTGTAAACCACGTGATCCCAGCCCCTGTCACGGACTTGTATCGCCGCGAAGAAACCAAGATAGAGCTCATATGCGATGACCGCCGCCGTGATCAAGGTCTTGCCGTCGCTTTTGGTCGATTCGGCGGCCGCGAGCAGAGCGGCGAACATGTCACTGGGATGCCCGCCGCCGCTGCCGGTCGCGTCGTTGAGGTCGAGGTAACGCATCATTACGCCATTGGCGAATGCCGCAAGCTCGGGAGACGATAGCTCCAGCGTTCCCAGAATCCTGGCCGGCGTCTCGCTGCTCACCCGTCTCGCGATGGCACGCGCAATCTTGCTGGGCTGCGCATCGAATCCGCCCAGCGCGCAGGCGAGCGTATCGATGATGCGACGCTTGCACTCGCGTATCGCCACGGGCGGCAGATCGCCGTAATTCAGTTGCCACGCAAAGTCCGTTATCCGTTTGAGCGTTGCATCCATTCGGTTCTCGCAGGATCTCGTTCCTCAGCAGCAGTCAGTCTGATTGCGCTCCGGATAGTCCGCCGTGCCGGACGATTGACTCATGAAAACCGCAGGCATCAGCATGGGCGGAGCGATAAACGTTTTTTTCATTCCCACTCCTCCGTGGGTTCTTACGATTGAAGCCGCTCGCGCCGCTCGGGGAATGACATGCTGCTGCCGAAAATGCGCGAAATGTTCCAGGAACATCCGGCCGGTATCGAGGCAGTCGCCGAAACCGGCTTGCCTCAACTTAAGCGTGCAGGACATCACGTCGTAGCCGCGCCTGAAGTTGAAATCCCCATATGACCACACCGTCGCCTTGTCGTAGGGCGTCCGCCGCAGCCCGTGCTTGCGCACGATTCGGTCCCATACCGGCGCCTTGTCCGCCATCGCCTCGGCGAGACACACCGTCTTCACCGGCCCGACGTGCATCCCGAAAAACTGGGCGAAGCTCGGCCACAAATTGGCCCAGCGTATGAAATCGCCGTTCGTCACGTTGAACGCCTGGTTGGCGCATGCGGGTGCGGTGGAGATCCAGGCGATCGCCCTGGCAAGCAGCGTTATGTCGACGCATTGGTAGAGTGCATTAAAACTCCCGGCCGTACCCGGAAAGCAGAGGGGCTCGCCCAATTCTTTCGAGATTGCCGCATACACCGCGATCAGTTTGGCTATGCTGCGCGCGATGCCGGGCTCGCGCTCGGTCACCGCATGGGGCCGGCTCGCGCTCCAGCTCCAGCGTTTGCCGCGGCTGCGCTCGATGAGCAGATCCTCCTGCGCGTAGTACCAGTTGTTCTCGGCCACACGTGCATCGGATTCCTTGGCGGGCGTCTTGTACGGTCCAAGATCGGAGCCGTAAACTTTGCTGCCCTGGAGGATGTGCACGTGCTCCGAACCGCCCGCGGCTGGTTCGACGGCGTCCAGTACGTTGCGCAGCATCGCCACGTTCACGTCGATCGGTTCCTTGACCGGGGCGGCGTGGGCCGCGCGTGCGCAGTAGAGTACGTGCGTGACGCCGGTCAATCCTCCGAGTCTTGCGCGGCATGCGGCGGCATCCGTGAGATCAACCGAGATCACCGGATATTCGAGCCGCTCGCGCGGCGCGCGCCGCGCCAATCCGATGACCCTCCAATCCCTGTGCGCGGCCAGATATCGCGCCAGCCCGGCTCCGACGACACCGGAAGCTCCGGGAATTATCGCACAGTAATCGGTGAAGCCGCCCGGAGCAAACCCTACCAGAATGCGCACCGGCTTCATGGGAAACGTCGATTCTGACCACGCTCTCATCGCCCTGCCGGTTAACACGCCGGCAGCCAACACGGCCATGATCGGCCTCCTGCCGCACGCGGAAATCATGGACCGCTCCTATTTTGCGCCCGGATAGATATCCGGTCCGTAAAAGCTCCGGATTCTTTCCAGAAAATCACCCGTCGGCGTCGCATAACTGAGACGCTTGCTCGTGAAGCGCCCCGTTATCGTTTTCAATTTGACTGCCGCCTCGGCGATCTTGATCAACTCGATGATTCCATTCAAAACCGGTGCGCGTCCGATCTCGTAGATTCCGGCCTCGACCAGGTACGCGATGATGTCCCCCCCAGCGGGAATGATGACTTCGGCGCCTTTATCCAGCAGCCGCTGAGCAGCTTCCATGAACCGCGCAATGACTTGTTCCCGCCCCCTCTTGTCGACGTACCTGAGCTCCAGCGGCGAGGTATCCAACGGTTCCGCCCCTGCCAGCCGACGCTCCAGACCGCAGCGCCGGACGTTCTCCAGAATCCGCGCGGTCCATTTCTCGCTGATCATCACGAGCCCGAAGCTGGCGCCCATCATGCAAGCGAGGTGCAAGCTCGTTTCGGACAAGCCCAGGCACGGGATATTTACCATCTCGCGGGCTTCGGGAAGCCCGGCGTCGCTGATGTTGCCGACGAGAAACGCGTCAAATCCCTCTTTTTCGGCGCGGATCGCGTTGTAGATGACTTCCCTGGTATCGTGGTGCTCGAGAAATCTGTAATGAACGCCGATCCCCGCCGCTTCCGAAATCCCCTGTATGTGGACTTCGGTACCAGGATCGACGCATGAAGCGATGATGTTCTTGAGGACAGCGCCGTAAGGCGTGGATTGATTCTCCCGCGCGAGACTCTGATACCAAAGCCTCATTACGTCTCCTCCCGTCGTCTTATCCGTGCAGAGGGCCCGCCTTGCCGCCCCTCCTTCGGGCTCGTCCTGCGCCCGCTACTGAGTATGACTGCGCTTTTTGATCAGAGCAAATGATATTACTTGATAGCTCTTGATCAACTTATCAGTTGAGCACCGGCATTGATCCATCCCGCAGGTCTCGCGCTTGGCGACGCAATACCTTGCGAGCCAGCATCGCCGGGGATCAGGACGCATGCCTCGCGGCGACACATGCGGTTACGGACGATGTCTTTTCAAAGTTCTTCGGAATCGCGCACCAGATCTTCACGACAGTGCCCGCTTCGAGACTCGCGGACGCACCTGCCGGTGCGCGGCGCTGCGCGGACTTGACGCAGTCGCCGGGGCAAACCGATGACGGGTGGGAGTCGCCCAGTCTGGCGGCGTCTTCGCCCAGTCCTTGAGGAACTCGATGAACTTCCGCACTCGGACCGGCAGGCTTTGCCGCGAAGAAAAGATCACGTAGATGTCGAGGCCCACTGGCTCGTACTGCGGCAGCACCACCGCGAGGCGTCCGGCAGCCAAGTCCTCCGACACCATGTAATACGGATGCATGGATATCCCGTGCCCGAGCAGCGCGGCGTGCTTGAGGGCTTCTCCGAAATTCGAGTAGATCGAGCCGCGAACCCGAATCGAAGCCTCGCCAGCCGGCCCGGTAAAGCGCCATATGCTGGTAGGGGACTTGAGCGAATGCACCAGGCAGTTGTGGTGCGCAAGTTCGGCGAGCGACTGCGGTGCCCCATGCTTCTCAAGATAAGCAGGCGACGCGACCAGCACCTGAGGCGCCTTGGTCAGCGGCTGCGCGACGTAGCTCGCGTCCTCGAGCGCCGGCGCGATCCGCACTGATAAATCCAGTCCTTGCGCAATCAGGTTGGCGCTGCCGTCATCGAGCAGCAGGGCGATCTGGATGTCCGGATGCCGCGCCGCGAATTCCGTGACGAGCGGCACGAGGTGGTGCGTGCCGAAGGAAGGCGGCGTACCCACGCGGATGACGCCCCGCGGTTCCCGGATCGAGTCGCGCACATCCGCTTCGATTCCCTCGTAGCGCTCGAGCAGGAGCTTGCCACTCTTGAGTGCGGTCAAGCCCGCTTCAGTGAGGCCGACCTGCTTGGTGGTGCGGTTCAGGAGCCGTGCGCGGAGCGTGTGTTCGAGCCAGGCGACGTGCTTGGTCACGCTCGCTTTGGACATGCCGAGACGCCGCGCCGCGCCGGTGAAGCTGCCGTCCCGGGCGACCTCGACGAAGACCTGGATTGCGCGCAATCGGTCCATGGCTTTATCTTTTCCGATTTGGAAACAAACAATTCGCTGTTTGATTGTATCCCGGC
>MERG01000086.1:0-7824 GCA_001771985.1 Betaproteobacteria bacterium RIFCSPLOWO2_12_FULL_62_13
CACGCCCACCGCGTAAATGCCGAGATCGGCCTGCGTGACGTCCTCGGCGCGAAAGCGGTGCTGCTCGCGCAGCGTGAGAATACCGTCAACGACGGCGTGGTAATGGCGGCAGCACGGATAAGGCTTGAAATAGACATCGCTGATTTCAAAACGCTCGCCCAGACCGTAGAACAGGCGCTCCCACTTCACCTGCCCGCCGGCGTGGGTACGGAAAAACCCGTAGCGCCCTTCGAGGACCTTCGACGGCCCGGTAACGCCGCGCCGTGCGAACTCGGCGCACAGCAGACCGTCGCGCGCGGCCTTGCCGGGGTGAATGCGCTTGACTTCCGCGCCCTCCTCCAGATATTCGCGAATGCCGCCTGCGAAGCTCCCGGCAAGTCCCAGGGCATGCTGCGTGCACTGCGCGTCGAGCTCGAGCAGGCTCGCAACACCGGCGGCTGCCCCGAACACCCCGGCGATCGCCGTGTTGTGAAATCCCCGGCGCACGCTCGTGGGATGCATCGCGGCAGCGACGCGCAGCATCACATCGTAACCGAGGACCACCGCCGGGATGACTTCCTTCGCGCCGGAGCCGCGCTGCTCCGCCTCCGCCAGCACCGCAGGAAAAATGGCGCCGGCCGGATGCGCCGACCCGTTGGTGTGTCCGTCGTCGAAATCGAGGCCGTGGGTGTTCGCGCCGTTCACCAGCGCCGCATTCGGCGCCGAGAGTTTCACGCCGCTGCCGATCACCGTGGCGACCCGCGTGGCGTCGTTTTCCTCGTAGTACGAGAGCAGCGCCCGCGATACCGGCATCGCGGACCCCGCCACCGCGCAGGTCAGGAAATCGAGCAGCGCGCGCTTGAACGCGTGAGTCACCTCCGGCGATAGCGACTCATAGCGCGTGCCAGCAACATGAACAGCCAACCTACGGCTTGCATCTCTGCCCCGAACTTCCGTGCTTGCACGCATTTCGTCCATGGGACTCGCTCCTCACCTTCCGAGAATTCAGAAAATACTTGACGCATTCACCCCCATCCCAGCCTTCCCCCGGCGTGAGGGGGAAGGAGCTATTTTTCTTCCGTCTCGACCGCGGAAAAAAAGTCTTTCCCTCCCCCTTCGATGGGGGAGGGTTAGGGTGGGGGTGAGAGGAGCGACAAGGGTTCCTGCTGTTCACTGCGCGCTGTTCACCGCTGTTCACTGAAACACCACCAGCCCGTCGACCGCCACCACGCCGCTGCCTTCGCCCTTCACGATCAGCGGATTGATTTCCGCTTCGTTCACCACGCGGCTCTTGAGACACGCGAGCAACGACATGGCACGAATGGCACCCGCGAGGGCGCCGCAATCCCCGCGCGGCAGGTTGCGGAAGCCGCGCAGGATGGCCAGCTCAGCCACTTCATCGATCATCTCCATCGCCGTAGCGGGGCTGACCGGTGCAAGACGAATGCTATAGCTGCGCTTGAGTTCGGCGATGACTCCTCCCATTCCCAGGAGGACGACCGGGCCCACCTCAGGATCGCGCCGGTATCCCACGATCACCTCGGCGAGCCCGCGCTGCATGCGTTGCACCAGCACGCCGTCGATACGCGCCCCCGGAAAACCCGCGTGCGCCCGGTTGAGCATGCGCTGAACCGCCGCCCGTAAATTGGCCGCGCTTTCCACATTGAGTTCGACCATGCCGGCATCGCTTTTGTGCGCGATGTCCGGCGAAAGCAGCTTCACGGCCACAGGGAAATCCATCGCAATCGTCTGCACGGAATCTGTGGCGACCACGCTCTCCGATCTTTTGATTCCGAGCGCTTCAAAGAGCGCGCATGCATCGACCTCGTTCAGGCGCGGGCCCTTCGACGCTGCCGCCAGCGTTTCGGCGTTGGCGAGATCGTCCGCCGGACACGATTCCCGTGGCACGGGAACGCGCCAGTTGAGATAGGCGGCTACGGCATCGGCACATGATTCCGGGGTGCGGAAGCCTGCCACTCCGCCTTCCTGCAGGAGCCGCAGGGCTTCGTCCGCCTTGGGGCCCAGGAATACCGCGAGCGGCTTGCTGCCCAGTTTCGCCGCGAGCACGCGCTCCCGCACTGATTCCGGATAATATGACGCCGTTGAACCCTGCACCGCGACCACCGCATCGCAGTGGTCGGACGCGAGGAGCTCGTCGACGATCGCCGCATAGACGCCGCCTTCCGCCCGGCCCATCGGCAGATCGGTAAGCGGCGCATCCGAAATCGCGATGCCTCTTGCCGCAAGCTTTTCGATCACGCGCGGCGCGGGTCCCACGACCTCGACCCCGTACATCCCGAGCCGGTCCACCACCATCGCGGCCGCCCCGCCGGTGACCGTCAAGACCGCCGCCCGCCTGCCTGCGGGCGGCTGGTGGCCCAGCACGAGTTGCGGCATCTCGAACAGCGCCTCGAACACTTCCACCTGCATGATGCCATGCGCTTCGAAGAATGCGTTGGCAAGGTCATCGGGCCCGGTGATCGCGCCGGTGTGGGAGGTCGCAACAACGCGCCCCACCGCGGAGTGGCCGAGCTTGTAAGCGATGACGGGCTTGCCCGCCGCGAACGCGCGGCGGGCGGCGAGCCCCAGGCGCTCCGCATCGCGAAACGCTTCGAGAAAGAGCAAAATCGCGCGGGTGTCGGGATCGTCCACCAGCATGTCCACGAGTTCGCCCACGGCGAGATCGCATTCGTTGCCCACCGAAACGAGCTTCGAGAAACCGAGCCCGCGCTCCTGCGCGCGCGTAATGATGGCGCCCAGCATCGAGCCGCTCTGCGATACGACGCTCAACGCTCCTGGCTGCAACTTTTCGCGCTCGAGCACGGCGTTCGCGGAGAGGGTGACGCAGCCCGTGACGTTGACCACCCCCAGACAGTTCGGCCCAAGCAACCGCACCCCCGCGCGGCGTGCCGCAGCGACCATCTCCTCCTGGCGGCGCCGGCCATCGTCGCCGAGTTCCGCGAAGCCGGCGGTGAAAATCGTGACCGCCGGGATCCTGACCTCGCAGCACGCCGCCACCACGTCAGGCACCGCTGCCGCGGGCACCATGATGAAGGCATGGTCGATCGGCTCCGGCACGGCGCGCAGGTCGGGATAAGCTTTTTCGCCCCCGATCTCGCTCCGTGCGGGATTGACCGGGATGATGCGGCCGCCGAAGCCGTGACGCCGCAGCACGCGCTGCGGGCGCGAATTGAGCTTGCCCGGATCGCTCGATGCACCGACCAGCGCCACCGTTCCCGGCTCGAACAACGCCTGACCCAGTCGGGTACTGAATTTGCCGCCAGTCATCATAAAAACAAAAAAATCATAGAAGGTCGGGGTACGCGCAGCGTTCCCCGACATGTACTTTGCGTCAGGTAGCCGCTCATGCGGCAACCTGACCTACATCGTCCGTGCGTGACCGCACGCAGACAACTACGCGCAGCGTTCCCCGACATCCACTTCTCGGCACTCAGTCCTCAGCACTCAGCACTCAGTCCTCAGCGGAAAATGGGAAAACCCCGTCACTCGTCACCCATCACCCATCACCCATCACTTTCGCCCGCGGCGGGCGTTGCGAAAAGCGCCGCTCGAAGATGATTTCGGCGAGCCGGTTCTTCATCATTTCGATCGAGCCGCCCGCGATCATCCAGCCGCGCGTGCGGCGCACGCAGTACTCGACGAGCGTGTCCTGCGTGTAGCCGAGGCCACCCATCACCTGAAGCGCCTCGTTTGCGACGTCGAAACCGACCTGGTTGCACATGAGCTTGGCGATCGTCGTCTCATCCGCAGCCGGAAAGCCGCGGTCGGCGTTGGCCGCGGCGCGATACAGCAGCAGTTGAGCGGCGTCGAGCTTTATCTTCATATCGGCGAATTTCCACTGCAGCCCATGGAACTCGCACAGCGGCCGGCCGAATTGTTTGCGCGTGAGCGCGTAGTCGCGCGCCGCGTTGTAGCAGTAGCGGCCGAAGGCAAGCGAGCGCGCCGCGTTGCCGATGCGCTCGGCGTTGAAACCCGCAATCTGTTTCTTAAAACCGCCCTGTCCCAGGAGCACATCTTCCGGCGGCACGTAGACGTTGTCGAAGTAAAGCGGCGCCCAGTGCGCGCCCGACATGAACTTCGAATTCTTGCCGATGGCAAAACCGGGCGCGCCGCGCCTGATCATCACCGAACCGATGCCGTTCACTCCCGGCCCGTAGCGCACGTAGACCAGGTACTGGTCGGCGTGCGGGTTGGGGAAGACCTTGGTGCCGCTCACGCGAAAGCCTGCGCCGTCCGCTGTTGCGGTGGTTACGAGATCGGTCGTGGCGGAACCCGCATCGGGTTCGGTCATCGCAACCGCGATGATTTCATCGCCGCTCAAGAGCGGGGCGAGGAACCGTTTCTTCTGATCGTGCGTCGCGAACCGTGCGAGGACGCGAATCGCGCCGAAGTTTCCTTCCTGAACGAGGTCGGCGCTGCGCGGGCACACGAGCGCCACCTGCTCGATCGCCAGCACCGCGTCCATGAGCGTGCCGCCTTGTCCGCCGTCCGCTTCGGGAATCGTGATGCCGAGCAGTCCCGCGCCCGCCATTTTCTTCGCGACCTCGCGCGGATATTCCTCCGAATGCGCGCGCCTGATCGCGTCGGCTTCGAGTTCGCGCCGCGCAAACACGCGCACCGTGTCCTGAAGGGCTCTTTGTTCTTCGCTTAACGTGAAGTCCATTGTTCGTTCGGTTCAAAGCCTGAGAATTTCGAGTGCGCCGCTCAGCGCAGATAGGCCACCGCCTCGTGCACGCGCTCGACCGGCAGCACGTCCAGCCCTGCGATCTTCTGCTTCGCCCGGTTCGCCGCTGGAATGAGTGCGCGGGTGAAGCCGAGCTTCGCCGCTTCCCTGAGCCGCTCCTGACCGCGCTGCACCGGGCGCACCTCGCCCGCCAGCCCGACTTCGCCAAACACCACGAGCTTTGCCGGCAGCGGCTTGTTCTTCAATGAGGACACCACCGCCATCAGCACCGCGAGATCGGCCGCCGGTTCGGTGATGCGCACCCCGCCCACCGCGTTGACGAACACGTCCTGATCGAAGCAGGCGATGCCGGCGTGCCGATGCAGTACCGCGAGCAGCAGCGCGAGCCGGTTCTGCTCGAGCCCGACGGTGAGCCGGCGCGGGTTGGGCGCATGCGCCTCGTCGACCAGCGCCTGGATCTCGACCAGCATCGGGCGCGTGCCTTCCTGCGTCACCATCACGCACGAGCCCGCAACCTCGGCCCCGTGCTGCGACAGGAACAGCGCCGAGGGGTTGGACACGCCCTTCAGTCCCCTGTCGGTCATGGCGAACACACCCAACTCGTTGACTGCGCCGTAGCGGTTCTTGAAGGCGCGGATGAGGCGAAAGCTCGAGTGCGTATCGCCCTCGAAGTAAAGCACGGTGTCGACCATGTGTTCGAGCACGCGCGGGCCGGCGAGCGCGCCCTCCTTGGTCACGTGCCCGACGAACACGATGGTGGTGCCGCTCGCCTTGGCAACGCGCGTCAACTGCGCCGCGCACTCGCGGACCTGCGCCACCGACCCCGGCGCCGATTGCAGCGCGCCCGAATACAACGTCTGGATCGAATCGATCGCCGCGCCCTCGGGTTTTTCCGCCGCCAGCACCGACTGGATTTTTTCGAGATTGATCTCGGCGAGCACCTGCACCTGGCGCGCACCGAGACCGAGGCGCTTCGCGCGCAGCGCGATTTGCTGCGGTGACTCCTCGCCGCTCACGTACAGCACCTTGCGCGTTGCGCCGATCTCCGCCAGCGATTGCAGCAGCAGCGTCGATTTGCCGATGCCCGGGTCGCCGCCGATCAGCACCACGGCGCCGGCGATAAGGCCTCCGCCCAGCACGCGGTCGAATTCGGGTATGCCGCTCGGCACGTGCGCTTCCTCGCGCGCCTCGACTTCCGAGAGGCGCTGCAGCTTGCCGGTCTCAGCGATGAGGCCGAAGCGGTTGGCGGTGGGCGCGGCCTCGGCGACGGTTTCGAGCAGCGTATTCCACGCCTGGCAATGCGGGCACTGGCCCTGCCATTTCAGGACCTGGCCGCCGCATTCCGTGCAGCTATAGATGGATTTGGGTTTGGCCACGATGTTGGTCTTGTTATCGGCCGTTCTACCTCAGTGAGTCAGTGCGATGTTCCACCGATAATACACCGCGCAAGGCGCATTTTCATCCACCGACTTCAACGACCGGAACGCGGGGCGCCAGCGCGCACATCAGCTCGTAGCCCACGGTGCCGGCGGCAGCGGCGACATTCTCGATCGGATTGCCTTTCCCCCAGAGCACGACGCGCGAGCCGACGCGCGCATCCGGCACGCCGCTCAGATCGACGCACAACATGTCCATCGACACGCGCCCCACGGTGCCGGCGAGCCGGCCATCGACCGCGACCGGCGTGCCATTTGGCGCGTGGCGCGGATAGCCATCGGCGTAGCCGCAAGCGACCACGCCGATTTTCATGTCGCGCTCGGCGGCGAACATGCTGCCGTAACCGACCGTATCGCCGCGTTTCAGGTTCTGAATCGCAATCAACTCGCCCGCCAACGTCATCACAGGTTCGAGATCGATCTCGGAGCCGACCACATCGGCAAACGGCGAGCAGCCGTAGAGCATGATGCCGGGACGCACCCATTCGAAATGCGTCTCGGGGTAGCGCAAAATCGCCGCCGAATTGGCGAGGCTGCTCGGGAGCTTCAGGCCATGAGCGGCGCGCCCGAACTCAGTCATCTGCCAGGCCACGCCGCGCGCCTCGTCGGCGGTGGCAAGATGCGTCATCAGCGTTATTCGCGCAACGCCCGGATTCGACCTCAGCGCCTGCACGGCGGCGGGAACCTCCGCGGCGTTGAAACCGAGCCGGTTCATGCCGGTGTTGATTTTCAGCAACACGTCCAGCACCGCGGCAGGCGCAAGTTCCCGCAGCATCTGCAGTTGCTCCCGGCTGTGCACCACGGTGGCGATCCTGTGCCTCGCGAGCATCGGCAGTTCTCGCACATCGAAAAAACCTTCAAGCAGCACGATGCGCTGCCGATAACCCGCTTCGCGCAGTTGCACGGCGGGGCCGATCTCGAGCAGCGCGAAACCGTCGGCGTCGCGCATCGTACGCGCCGCCCGATCGAGACCATGTCCGTAGGCATTGGCCTTGATTACCGCGAACGCGCGCGAGTGCGGCGCGTGGCGCCGTACGACCGCGAGGTTGTGCCTGAGCGCGGCGAGATCGATGGTGGCGGAGATGGGACGAGGCACGGCGAACTAATGATGAATGCAAAATGATGAATGCAAAATGAAAAACTCGACGCAGCGGTGCACTCGAGAAAAACGCCTCTCATTCATCATTCATCGTTCATCATTCATCATTGCACATTTGTTTGTAGTGTCTGGCAAAGACCGCTTCCAGCTCGTCGATCACTTCCTGCGCCGCGCGGCCCTCGAGCGCGTGCTCGGCCACGAAGCGCGAGGTATCCGCCATCAGGCGCCGGCGGTCGAGCATGGGATAGGTGCACACCAGCCGTCGGATCGCCATCACCACCGTTTCCTGCGCAGGGCGCTCGATCGGAAGCGGCTGCGCCGGTGCAGCCGCAATGCCACGCTCTTCGCGCGCCACCAGAAACTCGGCAAACGCCATGAGTGTTTCCTGCTGTGCGGGAGCCAGCGTGCCGAACAACTCAAGCAACTTCTTCGCTTCGCCCTTCACGCTGCCGCCTTCACCTTTCCGCCTTCAACCTTCCGCCCTCATCCTTCATCCTCACCCTTCACCGCCCGCAGGGCGAAGACCGGCGGCTTGCGCCGCTCGCGCATCAAATCGAGCGCCGACACCAGCGCCGCGACGACAAGATCGGTGGTGCGCTGGGAAT
>MERG01000086.1:7847-11238 GCA_001771985.1 Betaproteobacteria bacterium RIFCSPLOWO2_12_FULL_62_13
GCCTGCTCTCCTCCATGATCATGTCCTCGATCGTGCCGGGCTTGAGTTCGGGACGAAATAACAACCCGTAGGTGTCGCCGTCGCGCACCGCGATCCACTCTCCCGCTTCGTCCACCACGATCGGTTCGGTCCGCCGCGGCAGCTCGACGCGCCCATTGGTCATGACAAGAACTTTTCTCCCGTCGACCGCCTTCGCCAGCGCGTCGCCGCCCCCGGCATCGGCCACGCGCGCCGTGGTCCAGTAGGCGCGCTGCGCAGGCCAGGCGCGAGGCACGCCGCCCGCCGCTTGCGCAACCAGCAGGCCACCCAGACCCAAGCCGACGACCGGACGCCGCGCCTTCTGAAACACCCGGATGAGCCTCAACTCGTCATCGAGCCACGGACAGTGTTCGCGGTCGGTGACCGGGTGCGCGCCGCCCAGCAGCCACAGCGCATCGTACTGCAGCGCGCTCGCCGGCAGCGCTTGCCCCTTAAAGGGCCGACAGTAGGCGAAACCGATGTCGCGATTTTCGAGCTGCTTCTCGACTGCGCCGAGAAACTCCGAATAGGTGTGCTGCACCACCAGGAACCGCTTCATGCCGCGCTCGCCATCCGCTTCATCCGCGAGGTCGCGAACTCGGCAAAGGCGGTGAGCAGCTTGGAGCGGAACTTCTGTCTCGGGTAAACCAGCGACAGCGTGCGGATGAGCCGCGGCTTGAGCGGCACCGCGACCAGCACCCCCAGCTTGCACTCCTTTGCAACCATCGCGCGCGACACGATGGAAACGCCGAGCCCGGTTTCAACCACGCCTTTGATCGCCACCGGGCTGCCCAGCTCCATCACGATATTGAGGTCTTCGGGCGCGATTTTGCATTCCCTGAGATAGTTGTCGGCGAAGTCGCGGGTGCCCGAACCGACTTCGCGGCTCACGTAGGGTTCGCCGGCAACCTGCTGCGGAGCGACGTGCGCCAGCTTCGCGAACTTGTGCCCCGGCGCGCAGATCAGAACCAGCTCGTCTTCGCACACGACCTCGATCTTTACGCTCGGAAGGTTCGCCGGCGACTCGATAAGCCCCAGGTCGAGCCCGTGCTCGGCGACGCGGTTGACGATGGTCTCGGAATTGGCGACCGTCATGTGCGCGTGGACCTGGGGGTGACGCGCCTTGAATTCGCCCAGTATCTGCGGCAGGATGAATTCGGCGATGGTGGTGCTCGCGCCCAGAAGCAACGGCCCGCCCATCGCGCCGCTCAACTCCGCCACCCTTTTCTCCATCTCCTCCGACAGGCCGAGAATTCTCTCGGCGTAGTCCAACACCAGCCTTCCCGCCGGGGTGAGCGCGATCCGGCCGTGGCTGCGCTCGAACAGCCGCGTATCGAATTGCTCCTCGAGCTGCTTGACCTGGAACGTCACCGCCGGCTGCGTCATGAACAACTGCTCCGCCGCCTTGGTGAAGGAGAGCTGTTTCGCTACGCTGTAGAAAACCTGCAGTCTGCGGTCAGCCATGTTGTCGGGTAATGGGTAATGGGTAATGGGTAATGGGTAATGGGTGATGAGTGATGAGTAACAACCGTCTGCGGCCGGCCGCTCTGATCGTTCTACGCATCACGCCTCACGCCTCGCGAAAATGGTTTACTATTCAACCACATTTCAACGAGCAAGTCATGAGCGACGCGTGGAAGGAACTGGATTTCGCCGGAGGCGGCCTGCAGAACGCAAATATCCGGCTCGCCGCGCTGCTCCGCAAACGCCGCGTGGCCTATGCCCTGCTCGCACTGTTTCCGCTGGGACTGCACCGGGACTATCTGCACGACCGCCGCGGCGCCTGGCTGTACCGTGGCGGGACGCTGCTCGGGGTCGCGGCTCTGCTGTCGGGGCAAACGTCCCTTGCGGGCCTCGTGTTGGCAGCGGGAGCGGCGTTCGCGATTTACGACCTTGTGCGAACCGACGATCGGCAACCCGGCACGCAAGAAGATTCCGGTCACGAGCCGCTGCCAAGCGCAGACACCCGCACCGGCCGGCGCGCTTCGAGCTTCGCCGAACAGGAAAAGCGGCTGCGTGAGCTCGCTGCAACGCGCAGGAAAAACAGCGAATGACAGCGCAAGACCCGGCAATCTGTGGTATAAAGCGCCGGTTTACAAGACACCAGCCACAATAGATAAACATCGCGGGAGGAGATTTCTTCCCTTGATGGGACGACGCCCCCATCATGCCGTTTGGCTTTTACATCATCATGGCGGCGCAGTTCTTCTCGTCGCTCGCCGACAACGCGCTGCTCGTCGCCGCGATCTCCCTGTTGATGCAAACGCAATCGCCGGCATGGCTGACGCCGATGCTCAAGTTTTTCTTCACCATTTCCTACGTCGCATTCGCGGCGTTCGTCGGCGCGTTCGCGGACTCCATGCCAAAAGGCCGGGTGATGTTCGTCACCAACGCCGTGAAGATCACCGGCTGCCTGTTGATGTTCTTCTACGATGACATGTCCCTGACCGGCCTTCCGGTCTATGTCGCGGTGCTGTTTGCCTACTCTGTTGTCGGCCTGGGGGCCGCGGCCTACTCGCCGGCCAAGTACGGCATCCTCACCGAATATCTTCCGCCCCAAAAGCTGGTGATCGCCAACGGCTGGATCGAGGGTCTCACCGTCGCATCGATTATTCTCGGCACGCTGCTGGGCGGCGTGCTGATCAGCGAGGCGGTGTCCTCGCGGCTGCTCGCTGTCGATCTGCCGCACATCGACACCGGCATCGACACTCCGCCGGAAGCGGCGATCCTGATCATCATCGTCTTCTACGCCATTGCGGCGGTTTTCAACCTGTATATTCCCGACACCGGCGTCGACCATCGCGAGCCGAGCAAGAACCCGTTATTTCTGATCCGCGAATTCGCGCACTGCCTAAGACTGCTGTGGACCGACAAGCTCGGCCAGATCTCGCTCGCCACGACCACGCTATTCTGGGGCGCGGGTGCGACGCTGCAGTTCATCGTGCTCAAGTGGGCGGAAATCGCCCTGGGTTACACGCTCTCCCAGGCCACTGTGCTTCAAGGCATCACCGCAATAGGCATCGCGGCCGGCGCGGTGCTCGCCGCCAAATTCGTGCCGCTTGATCGCGCAGTCAACGTGGTGCCGGTCGGCATCGGGATGGGGGTGATCGTGATCGCGATGAACTTCGCCCGCAGCGTCGAAATCGCCATCCCCTTGATGGTGCTGATCGGCGCGCTGGCGGGATTCTTCGTGGTGCCGATGAACGCGCTGTTACAGCACCGCGGCCACATCCTGATGGGCGCAGGGCACTCGATTGCAGTTCAGAACTTCAACGAGAACATCTCGATCCTGGTGATGCTCGGAGTCTACGCGCTGCTCATCCGGCTCGACTTCTCGATCTACACGGTGATCGTGCTGTTCGGCCTGTTCGTT
>MERG01000086.1:11249-11334 GCA_001771985.1 Betaproteobacteria bacterium RIFCSPLOWO2_12_FULL_62_13
GCTGCTGGTGCGCAGGCGACACCTCCACAACCTGCGAAGCGGCCCGCTGCCGCTAATTCCGTCAGACGCGCGCCACTAGGCATCC
>MERG01000087.1 GCA_001771985.1 Betaproteobacteria bacterium RIFCSPLOWO2_12_FULL_62_13
CTCTACACTTTGCTACAGATATTGTCGGTCACCCTGTTCGAGAAGATGCCCTTGCAGCAAGCGTTTCCGGGCAACGACTACAAAATACTCGATGGGGTGCCGTGCAACCAACTGAATCTATTCGCGTTTTAACCGGACACTAATGAGCGGAAACCGAATTGAAACCCGGCACCAGGATGCCAACCGAAAACACGATAACGTTGAAGGTTCGTAGCGACATGAGCGCCTCCTCGATACAAAGTATCTTGCGTGCTCTATTGAGCCTCGTGCAAATGGGTGACAGCCCACGTGCACCACAAATCATCCAGGTCGATATACGAGCGCCTGGTCTCGTTATTGTCGAAGTTTTCAGATCCGGTCTTCGGTGACCGCCTCGAAGTGTTCGGCGACCGTCGGTTCCGCAAAAAATTCGCCGAGCAGCTTGCGAAACTCGTCTCTCCTCGGCGATTGCCGGAAGTTGACTTCGTGCGCTTCGATGCTCTCCCAGCGGATCATATAAAAGTATTTGCCCTTGGTCTCGACACAGCGCTGCAGTTCGTGCGAGATGTAGCCCGGAGTGCTGGCGCTGATCGCCGCGGCCTTCGGGAAAACGGCTTCGAATTTCGAGATCAGCTCCGGCTTGATTTTCATGATGGCGACTTCAAGAATCATGACTGCTCCTTTCTTGAGAGATTCACTTGCTTCCTTTGACCAACCTGATTTAGACACACCCTGCACGCGAATACTTTGACGTGCATCAAGAACAACAGAATTATCGCAGGTCGGCCAAATGTCAACTGTGCATCACTCGGCCCGAATGCCGGCCGACTTGATCACCTTGGCCCAGCGCGCAAGCTCGGTCTTGATGTGCGATGCGAATTGCGGGGGTGAAGAGGCAATGACCTCGGCACCTTCCTTGGCAAAGTGTTTGATCAGATCCGGCGCGCGCATCGCTTTCACCGTATGATCATTGAGTGCGCTGATCCATACTGCTCCTCTATACATGGCCATCCTCCAAAAGGCTGCTTCAGCGGACCGCGTCAGGTGGACACCGCCGGCCATATTCGGCACGCGAGGCTGGACGATCCGGGCGCGTGGATCAGCGTCTTCGTCACACGATCCCCCCATGCCTTCATTTCGGGGTGCCCGTCTTCGTGCCCGATGAAGTGCTGGTTGCGGGCTGCGAGCGACACAAATTCGTAAAGAATACCGTGCTTTGCCCATCCCACGACGGAAGCAAGCTTCCGGATTCTGACGCACCCGGGCGTTCTGCCCATCGCCGGCATGCGCCACCGGGCATAGAACGCCAGCATTTCCTCCTCCTGCTGCCACGGGCAGTTGTAACTGCCGAGCTGGATGCAGGGTGCGAGGGCCATGCCGCCCTTGTAATCTCTCGCCTCTGGGCCTTCGACTCTTCCGGCCTCGGTCATGATGTTCACGCGCTCGCCGATCCTCATCGCGAGCATCTTCCGGCTCTCGGCCGAGGATTCCGCGTGCAGTGTGCTCGGCACCGGGTTGCCGAACACGTCGGCATTTTCAGCGCCGAACAAGAGTAGGTAGCGATCTCCCCTGGGAACAGAAGCATCGTCCGTAGTGTTTCGCATGTCCCTGGCATTGGTGCGCCTCGCGCCTTTTTCGACCGCGGCGTAATGTGCCGCCCACAGATAGCCGGGTCGATTCAAGAGCTCCGGTATATACGTCTCGTGCAGCCAGGAAAGATAGGCATCACGACCCTCTGCGGGCAGGTCATACCACGTTATCCAAAGTCCGCTATCCAAAATTCTCTCCCTCAGAAATTAGAAACTGGCGTCGCCTGGTTCTTCGATTCACCCCCATGGGCATCAAGCTCTTCGTCACTCGGGTTTGATCCCGGCGTCCTTGATCACCTTGGCCCACACTGCTTTTTCAGCCTTGATGTGCGCGGCGAATTCCTGCGGCGTGCTGCCGCTCACGTCCAAGCCGATTTTCTTGAGCGCCTCCCGCACATCGGCCATAGCGAGAATTTTAAGGAATTCGCGATTGAGGCGAGTAACGATAGCGTTGGGCGTCCCGTCAGGCGCGAGCACGCCAAACCAGGAGCGAACGTCGAAGCCTGCGAAACCCACTTCCTGCATGGTCGGCAATTCCGGAGCCTCGGGTGACCGCCTGGGCCCGGTCAGCGCCAGAGCCTTCAGCCTTTTCGCCCGCACATGCGGCAGCGATGAGGCAAAGCTGCCGAAGTGCATTTTTACCTCTCCGGACATCACGGCCACGGATGCAGGACCTCCGCCCTTGTAGGTAACGTGCACGATATCGAGCCCCGCCCTGTTCTTGAGAAGCTCCGCGGCAAGGTGGTGCGGGGTACCGACCCCAGCCGAGGCATAGGTGAGCTGGCCGGGCTGGGACTTGGCCAGTGCGATCAGATCTTTGACCGAGTTGGCCGGGACGGAAGGATGCACCACAAGCATGTATTGTGAGCTTGCGAGCAGCAATATCGGTGCAAGATCCTTCTCGGTGTCGAACGGCAGGTTTTTGTACAAGCTGGGATTGACGACGAGAGGCGCGCTGAAGCCCCAAAGCAGCGTATGGCCGTCCGGCTGCGCCCTGACC
The DNA here is from genome assembly GCA_001771985.1 of Betaproteobacteria bacterium RIFCSPLOWO2_12_FULL_62_13. Classification (GTDB taxonomy): domain Bacteria; phylum Pseudomonadota; class Gammaproteobacteria; order Burkholderiales; family SG8-41; genus DSOT01. The sequence goes on from MERG01000087.1 coordinate 2,569, forward strand.
GCGATCTCCGTGGCGATGTTACCCGCTGCGCCGGGACGATTGTCCACAACGACCGGTTGACCCACGAGTTCAGTCAACTTTCGCGCTATGATCCGTGCGGAAGTGTCTGACCCGCCGCCTGGCGCAAAGGCGACGATGAGGCGGATCGGCCTGTTCGGGAAGCTCTGGGCAAAAGTGTAGGTGGTGACCGCAAAAGCCGCTGAACCTAGCGCTACCGCGGCCAACAGGAATGGTGACAAACAAAGTCGGAATCTCACGGTTTCTCCTTTGCACTCCTGACCGGTTTTGAACAGACCCCGCGCCGGGATCCATCTAAGCCCCGGGCAGCTTCCACGCCAACCACTCACACAGCGCGCGCCCCATGATCCACTCCTTGTCAGTTTGACACCGCCGGCCATATTCGGCGCGCGAGGCTCGACGAACCGGGCGCGTGAATCAGCCATTTCCCCACCCAATCCAGCCACGGCTTCATGTCGGGCCGATCTTGATGTGCGATGAAGTACTGATTGCGCGCTTCCAGAGAAACGAATTCGTAAAGAATACCGTGCTTTGCCCATCCGACGACGGAAGCGAGCTTCCGGATCCTGATGCCTCCGCCTGGCGTTGTTGCCATCGCCGGCATGCGCACTTGGGCATACCATGCCAGCATTTCCTCCTCGTGTTGCCAAGGGCAGTTGTAACTGCCGAGCTGGATGCAGGGTGCGAGGGCCATGCCGCCCTCGTAATCTCTCGCCTCCGGGCCTTCGACTCTTCCGGCCTCGGTCATGATGTTCACGCGCTCGCCGATCCTCATCGCGAGCATCCTCCGGCTCTCGGCCGGAAGTTCCGCGTGCAGCGCGCTCGGCACCGGGTCGCCGAACATGTCAGCCTCTTCAGCGCCGAACAGGAGTAAATAGCGAGTTCCAGCGGGGACGGAGGAATCATCCGTATGGATTCGCACGTCCTTCTTTTCGACCGCGGCGTAATGTGCCGCCCACAGATAGCCGGGGCGTTTCAAGAGCTCCGGTATATACGTCTCGTGCAGCCAGGAAAGATAGGCATCACGACCCTCTGCGGGAAGGTCATACCAGGTTATCCAGACTCCTCGATCCAAAATTCCCTCCCCTTCCGGAAATTAGCCGTGGGTGTCATTCCCGAGAAGTCGGGAATCCATAGGGCGCCCATTTGACGAGTCCATCATGAAAGCCCTTGTTGATGCGAATTCCTGTGACGTTCACCGCGGAGAATGCGGACACGGTACACCTTGTTCAACGCCGTATAGATTCCCGTTTGCACGGGAATGACAGCTCCCGCCGAGGTTATTGGTTTGGCTCGGAAGGGCAAGTCCGCCAGAGACGACACCCACGGAAAACCCGGAAGGACCACCGATTGGACTCCAGCTACGTGCCGGTTGCGTGGAGAGATTCCGCGACTCCTCAAAGTCTTCAGATGCGGTCGCCAGTAACCGGCTCGAAATGTTCGGTGAAGTTCGGCTCTGCCCAGAACTCGCCGAGCAGCTTGCGAAACTCGTCTCTCCTCGGCGATTGCCGGAAGTTGACTTCGTGCGCCTCGATGCTCTCCCAGCGGATCATATAAAAGTATTTGCCCCTGGTCTCGACACAGCGCTGCAGTTCGTGCGAAATGTAGCCCGGAGTGCTGGCGCTGATCGTCGCGGCCTTCGGGAAAACGGCTTCGAATTTCGAAATCAGCTCCGGCTTGATTTTCATGATGGCGACTTCAAGAATCATGACTGCTCCTCATATTGAGTTCGAAACTACCGCAAATCGACATGGCCCTGAAATTATTTCCGCTCAGCCCGTGAGTTGACGCACCAGTTGATCCACATAACGCAGCGTGACCTCGCGCATTTCCTCGGGCGTGAGGTTGCTGACCGGGTGCGGCAATTCGATATAGGGATGCGCGTCCATCCCTTTGCCGCGGAATTGCCATGCCGCAGCGTTTCGGAAATTCTCGGTGATGATGACGGTGGCGGGGATGCCCCGTTTTTCAAACTCTACGGTGTCGTGCACACTGCACAACGTGCAGGACCCTCATCCGCCCAGGGCGGCGACCGCCACTTGCACCTCGTTGGCCATTTCATTGATCAGATCATCGGTCGCCGGTTTGGAAAAGGCCTCCTTGCGCCGCATGACGACCCGGGCAGCTCCGTGACGCTCGCGCAACGCCTCGCCTATGGTCTGGAGGATGATGTCAGCCTGTTCCTTGGTGTTGTCGAGCAACCCCACGACCTTGCCGGCAAGGTCCAGCGGGCGGGGCGCCATTGCGATTTTCGCCTTGCCGCCCCCAGCAGTCGGATCGATGAATTTCAAATCATGCGCCATGACGATTCCCTCTGTCACTCAAAAATGATGCGTTCGAAAGACATACCAGCCCGCCATAATCGTAAGCATACCCGCACTCCAATTCCTGTTTTCAAACCTCATACGTGCCATGCACCGCGAGGCTCCCGCCGCCCCAGCCGTGGCACACCGCGCTAATCGGGCCAATGCCTCCCCCCACCATGAGCTGCAGATCCCGCGGGTCCTTGATCGCGGGCACGAAGCAGTCGTCATCGTCGGGATCGACGTTGATCTTCTGCGCCCGCTCGGGCCGCCAGGCTCCGCCGCCCTTCAAGTCCCGCACCTTGCGCCCGGCGAGTTCGCGCAAGCGGCGGTGAACGTCGGCGCGGCTCATGCCTGCGTTGGCACAAATCTTCGCATGGAGCGGGCCCATGACCACCACCACGGCGCAACGCGGGACATGGATATTCAACGAGCCCATTGCGGCCATCGTGTCGGCAATACCAGTGAGCAGCCGCCCCGGCTCCCGGCTCGCGTCGTCGAAGCAAAATTTGGGCGGATCCACCATGGCGCAGGTGATCACGTTATCCTCGGGCGGGTAGCCCAACGACACCCCAAGGCTTTCCCACGGGCTGTGCTCCATGTTCTCGGTGAGGCAGGCAGTGTAGCGCAAGGGCGACGAGAAAACGGTGGAAGAGCCCAATCCCGTCATGCCGCCCCCGAGATTCAGCAACATCAGCCGGATCGCGCGGCCAATCGACGCGTTGGCGCGAAATCCGGGGCCAAAGCAGCCCCTGCCGCCGTTCAACCGAATCTTCTGCGCGTACGGGCCGTTGACAATCATGAGCGGCGCCGCGCTGCCCATGGTGCCTTGCACGGCGTTCAGGTTGAGCTCTTCGCGCAGCATGAGCGTGATGCCACCTAGCACGACCGGCAGGTACTCCGGCTTGCACCCCGCCATCAGTGCATGTATCGCGATGGTGCGCACCGTGGCGGTTTCCATCGCCGGCGGAATGCGCCCGATCACTTCGTCCGGATCGCGGCGCGTGCCCTTGAGCATGCGTTGCACGCGCTCCTCGGTGGGGGTGACGACCGGCAGGCCGTCCGACCATTCCTTCTCGAGAAAAAACTCGAACTCATCCACTGCGGCAGCCATTTCGATTCCTTCCGAAGATATCAAGGGTCGAGCGCCGCGCGCTCAGGCCACACGCGCGGCTGCGCCTGCCGCAGTCCCGGCGATCCTGCCGAACACCGAACCGGAAACGAGCCCGGTGCCGGCCGGGTAGTTGAAGTAGAAGATGCCCCCCACCATCTCGCCCGCGGCGTAGAGGCCGGGAACCAGGTTGAGGTTCACATCGAGCACTTGTCCTGTTTCGGGTTCGATGCGCAGGCCCCCGAAGGTGAAGGTAATCCCGCAGGTCACGGCGTAGGCCTCGAACGGCGGCTTGTCGAGGGGGTTCGCCCAGTTGGATTTCGGCGGTTCAATCCCAACCGTGCCGCGCCCGTCTTTCACCGCGTGGTTGAACGGAACGTCGGTGCGCACCGCGGCATTGAACTCGCGCACGGTCTTCAGAAAACCCTCGGGGTTGACGCCTTCGAGCTTCGCGGCGAGCTCTTCCAGCGCGTTGGCGATGACCCGGGTCACGGCCTTGCCGCCGTATTCCGGCCGCAGCAGGTGCTTCACCTTGGCGTCGAATACCTGCCACGCGAACTGCCCCGGCTGCTTGAGCACCTCGGCGCCGTACTTGGCATACGTGTAGTTGTAAAAGTCCGCCCCTTCGTCCACGAAGCGCTTGCCGTCGGCGTTGATCATGAGGGACAGCGGATGGCTGTGCCGATACGGGTCGTGCGAGGTGTTGACTTCGCCGAATTCCGGTGCGTAGCGCTCCCAGGAAGTTGCGTGGCGGCCCGACCAGTTGCCGTAGGGGCAGGCGCCGATATCGAGCGCCATTCTCAAGCCCTCGCCCATGTTGAAGCGTGTGCCGCGCACCTTCGCCAGCTCCCAGCCCGGGCCGAGGTAGCGCGTGCGCCACTCGGTATTGGCCTCGAAACCGCCGCAGGCGAGTACCACCGCCCGCGCGTGGAATTCGACCGGCTTGCCCTGGCGCTTGGCTTTGACGCCGAGCACGCGCTCGTCATCGTAGATCAAGGACACCGCGCGCGTTTCGTAGAAGATCTCGATGCCCTTTTTCACCGCCGTGTCGGTAAGCGATTGCACCAAGCCGGGGCCGCCGCCGGAGACCTCGAGCGGAAAGCGCCCGAAGAACTTGCGCTTGCCATCCACGATCGCCGACTGCGCCGCGTAGTTGGGCACGAAGCGCACGCCCTGGCTACGCAGCCATACCATGGCCTCGAAGCTCTGCGTGACCAGAACTTCGCTCAACTCGGGGTCGGTGCGGTAGCTCGTGACGCGATAGAGGTCGTCGTAAAATTCATCCTTGGTGTTGCTGTCCCAATCGGTGTTCCTCGCCTCCTCCTCCGATATGTCCGTCAGGAGCTGCAGGTCCTTCACCGAGTCGTATGCGAACCGCATGACCCCGCCGGCGAAGCGGCTGTTGCCGCCCGACTCCTCCACCGATGCCGCTTCCAGTATCGCTACGCGCGCGCCCTGTTCTTGCGCCGAAAGCGCCGCGCACAAAGCGGCGTTGCCCTTGCCAACCACGATCACATCGAATTGCTGCACGGCGATTGTCCTTGCTTGGTGGAAGAAATCGATTCTATTGAGCTTCGTGCAAAATGGGTGAAAACCCGTTCTCACCACAAATCTCCCCTCGCCCTCCGGGGCGGGGGGTGAGCCGGGGTTTCTCGGATGCGCCTGCGCACGTCCGTGCCGGCGAACGCCTGAAGCGTCTCGCTTCGGGCCGGAACGGGCTGAGCGGAGGCAAGCATTATTGCGACGCTCAGTGGCCTGCCGCTTTCATGGTGTCTGACGGTAGTTTAACCGCAGTCTCCGCCGATCGCCCGACAGATTCTATAAGATCCCTCCGGATCGAACAGCTAAGTACGCCTAGAATCACTCTTAACT
>MERG01000088.1:0-10941 GCA_001771985.1 Betaproteobacteria bacterium RIFCSPLOWO2_12_FULL_62_13
TGATCGCTACCAGGACTGGTCGGAGCAGATTCTCAAAGCGGGTCACTCGTACAAATGCCCGACTTACGTGCAGAGCGCGCCACCCTGCCAGGCGGGCTGTCCCTCGGGCGAAGACATCCGCGGTTACCTCGCGATCGCGCGCGGCATCGAGAAACCGCCTGCTGGCTGTAGTTGGCAGGAGTACGCGTTTCGCCGGCTCACCGATGCGAACCCTTTCCCGGCGGTGATGGGGCGCGTGTGCCCGGCCCCGTGCGAGGCCGGCTGCAACCGCAACGAGGTGGAAGACTTCGTGGGCATCAACGCGGTCGAGCAGTTCATCGGCGACCACGCGATAGAGCAGGGTTTCCGTTTCGCGGGACCCGAAACAAGAAGCGGAAAGAAAGTGGCGGTGATCGGCGGCGGTCCGGCGGGGCTCTCCTGCGCCTACCAGCTCGCACGCAAGGGCCATGCGGTGACGGTGTTCGACGAGCGGGCCGAACTCGGCGGCATGATGCGCTACGGTATTCCCGGCTTTCGCGTGCCGCGTGAAGTGCTTGACGCCGAAATTCGGCGCATTCTGGAACTCGGAGTCAGAGCCCAGGTCAACTGCCGCATCGGGACCGATGTCACCGTCAGTGAACTCGAAGACGAGTTCGACGCCGTGTTCATGGGCCTGGGTGCGCAGGGCGGCCGGCCGCTGCCGGTTCCGGGAGCGGAGGCGCCGAACGTGGTGAGCGCAATGGCATTCCTGCGCGCGTTCAACGACGGGCGGCTCACGCACGTCGGCAAGCGGGTGGTGGTCGTGGGCGGGGGCGACACCTCGATCGACGTCGCGACCGTGGCGCGGCGGCTCGGGCACATCGACCGGATTACCGAGGCGGACCTTCCGGAACGGGTAATCCACGGCGGCCAGCTCGGCCGCGACGTGGCGCAGGTGTCGGCCCGTCACGGCGCGGAGGTGACGCTGACCTCGGTATTCTCGATCGGAAAGATGCAGGCGAACAGGCAGGAGATCGAGCATGCGCTCGCCGAGGGCATCGCGATCCGCGACGGATGGGCACCGGTGGAGGTGGTCTGCGGGCACGACGGCCGTGCGACGGCGTTGAGGATCGCGCGCTGCGAGGCGAAGTTTGTGGGCCCGAAGCTCGAGATCAAGCTGGAGGCTGGCACGGAGCAGGACGTTCCTGCCGATCTCATCGTGTCCGCCATCGGCCAGGCAGTGGATTTCTCGGGGCTCGAGGCGTTCGACTCCGGGATGAGTTCCATCGCGGTGGACAGGAACTACCAGGTCGCCGGGCGCGCCCGCTACTTTGCGGGTGGAGACGTGATCCGGCCGAATCTGCTCACCACCGCGATCGGGCATGGCGCGATCGCCGCGGAGGGCATCGACCGCTACCTGAAGGGCGAGCCGCTCGAAAAGCGCCCGAAAGTCGACGTTCACCATTTCGATCTCCTGCGCAAGATGGTCGAGCGCGGCCTCGAGACCGAACGGGCGCTGGAGCCGTTGCGCGGCACCAGCGATTCGAAGGTGGCGGTCCACAACTTCGATAACCGGTCCGAGCGCCACGTGATCACGCACAAGGAGCTCTACCTCGGACATTTCCCCCATACGCCGCGCAAACGGCGCGCCGTCCAGACGCTCAGCAAGGAGCAGGCACTGGGAAATTTCGGCGAGCGCATGAAAGGGCTCGACGAGAGCGAGGTCGTCGCAGAGGCCAAGCGCTGCATGAGTTGCGGCATGTGCTTCGAGTGCGACAACTGCGTGGTGTACTGCCCGCAGAGGGCTGTCTACCGCGTGCCGAAGAAGGAAGCCACTCTCGGGCGCTATGTCGCTACCGACTACGCGAAATGCATCGGGTGCCATATCTGCCGCGACGTGTGCCCGACCGGTTACATCCAGATGGGGCTCGGCGACTAGGATCAGGATTCAGGATCGAGGATTCAGGACCGAGGATTGAGGATTCAGGATTCAGGATTGAAAGGCGGCAAGAAGCGATGCGGTGCGTATTGATGCTCCTGTTCGTTGCTCTTTGTCTGGCGGCGCCAGCGACGGGCGCCGGTGAGCGCACGCCCAGGCCCGTGATTGAGTCCGCGCGCGGCGAAAAATGCATAGACGAGCCGGCGCGCATGCGCCGCGAGCACATGGAAATGCTCAAGCACCAGCGCGACGAGACGGTGCGGCAGGGCGTGCGCGGCGCGAAGGCAAGCCTCACGGAATGCATCGAGTGCCACGCGAGCCGCAGCGGCGGCAGCGTCGCCGCGCGGCGCGAGAACTTCTGCGTAAGCTGCCATAGCTACGCCGGCGTGAAGCTCGACTGCTTCGAGTGCCATTCGCCGAAGCGGAAGGGCGCAGGGGCCGGCAAGTGACCGACACCCGGCACGCCGGAGCAGGCGAACAACCGGCCGCAATTTCGCGCCGGCGGTTTGTCGGCTCTGCGGCGGCATTGGCCGGCATCGCCATCGCGCCGGGGTTGTTGTTCTTCGAGTTCGCTCATGGCGACAGGAAGTCACCCGGCGCTTCAGCGCGCGTGAGATGGGGAATGCTGGTCGACACCACGCGCTGCACGAACGGGTGCACCGCCTGCGTGGATGCGTGCCGCGGCGAAAACGGACTTCCCGCCGCCACGTGGCCGACCGATCCGCAGTGGATCCGCAAGGTCGAGTTGAGGGAAAAGAAAACCGGCCGGGCGCATTCGCTGCCGATGATGTGCCAGCACTGCGCGCATCCGCCGTGTGTGGACGTCTGCCCCACCGGCGCATCGTTCAAGCGCGCCGACGGCATCGTGCTGGTGGACCGGCACACGTGTATCGGCTGCCGCTACTGCATGATGGCTTGCCCCTACAAGGCGCGCTCGTTCGTGCACGAGAACCTGACCGGTCAGAAACCCGACGTGCCGCGCGGCAAGGGCTCCGTCGAGGCCTGCACCCTGTGCGTGCATCGCATCGACCGCGGGGCACAGCCGGCTTGCGTCGAGGCATGCGGCACAGCGGGCTTTGCCGCGCTCGTGTTCGGCGACCTGAACGATCCTTCGAGCGAGATTGCACGCCGCGTGCGCGAGCGCGCGACATCCCAGGTGCGGGCCGATCTGCGCCTCGACACGGCTGTGCGCTACCAGGGACTCTAGCATGGCGAAGCTCGCGCTACGTGAGATCGAGGGCCGCAGCCGGGGCTATTGGACGCTCTTCGGCGCCGTTACCGCGCTCATCGCGGCGGGGCTCGTGGCGGCCTGGCAGATGGAAACGGAGGGACACATCATCACCGGCATGAACAACCAGATCGTGTGGGGTGCGCCGCATGTGTTTGCGGTGTTCCTCATCGTCGCCGCCTCCGGCGCGCTCAATGTCGCCTCCATCGCCTCGGTGTTCGGCGAGCGCTACTACAAGCCGCTCGCGCCGCTTTCAGGCTGGCTCGCGATCGCGCTCCTGATCGGCGGGCTCGCCGTGCTCAGCCTCGACCTCGGGCGGCCCGAGCGGCTGATCGTGGCCATGACGCACTACAACTTCAAGTCGGTGTTCGCCTGGAACATGTTCCTTTACACCGGCTTCTTTGCTGTGGTGGCGCTTTATCTGTGGACCCTGCTCGACCGCGCCGGCTTCGGATACGTGAAGCCGGCAGGGCTCGCGACGTTCGTCTGGCGGCTCGTTCTCACCACGGGGACGGGCTCGATATTCGGTTTCCTCATCGCGCGCGAGGCCTATGCCTCGGCCGTGCTCGCGCCGACATTCGTCGCGCTCTCCTTTTCGTATGGACTGGCCGTGTATCTTGTCGCGCTCATCACGGTGTGCGCAGGCAGCGGGCGCGCCCTGGGCGAGGCGGTGCTCGGGAGGCTCGCGCGACTGCTCGGCTGGTTCATCGTCGCGGCGCTGTATTTCGTCATGGTGCTCCATCTCACGAATCTGTATGTCGCAAAGCAGACCGGCGTCGAGCGCTTCCTGTTGCTCGAAGGCGGCGTGTATACGTCGGCGTTCTGGATCGGACAGGTGGGATTGGGCAGCGCGCTGCCGCTCGTGCTGGTGTGGCACCCCGGGTTGCGCACCTCGCGCGCGGCGGTGCTCGCAGCGGCACTCCTCGTCATTCTTGGCGGGCTCGCACAGATGTATGTCACGATCATTGGCGCCCAGGCGTATCCGCTCGACCTCTTTCCCGGATTTGACATCCGGTCGAGCTTCTACGACGGCGTGATCAATCCCTACGCCCCGAGTCTGCCGGAAGTTCTGCTCGGAGTCTCCGGGCTCGCGATTGCGGCGTGGGTCACGCTGATCGGCGTCAAGTTCCTGAGGCTCGTCCCGGAGAGCGCGAGCGAGGAAGCGCTCGCCGCACAGGCCGGGAGCGGGGCGTAACCATGCCCGCGCCGGCGGCAAGGCGTTGAAAATGGCCCATCTCTTCATCTCCAGCGCGCACAGGTCTTCCGGCAAGACGACCGTGACGCTGGGACTTTGTGCCGCGCTCGCCGTGCGGGGGCTGCGAGTGCAGCCGTTCAAGAAGGGCCCCGATTACATCGACCCGATGTGGCTCGCGCGCGCCGCGGGCCGGCCGTGCCGCAACCTCGATTTTCATCTGATGAGCCGCAACGAGATCCGTGCGAGCTTCGCGCGGCACGGGCGCGCCGCGGACATCGCGGTGATCGAAGGCACCCAGGGTCTCCATGACGGGCTCGAGCTCGATGGCACGAACTCGAACGCGGCGCTCGCCCGACTGCTCGGGTCGCCTGTAATCCTGGTGATAGACGCGCGCGGGATGGCGCGGGGCATTGCGCCGCTCATCCTCGGCTACCAGGCGTTTGATCGCGCAATCCGGATCGCAGGCGTGATTCTCAACAACGTGGGCGGGCCGCGGCATGAACAGAAGCTGCGTGCGGCAATCGGGCACTACACCGATGTCGCGGTGATGGGCGCGGTGCCGTTCGATGCGCGGGTTTCGATTGTCGAGCGGCACCTCGGGCTCGTTCCGAGCAACGAGAGCGACGCGCCGGAAGCAACCATCGAGGCCGCGCGCTCGCTCGTGGAACGCCATGTCGATCTCGACCGGCTGCTCGCGAGCGCGCGCGAAGCGGCGCCATTCCCGGAATGCGCGGCTCCGGAGCTCCCCGAGCGCGCTCACGGCGGGCGGCCGGTGCGCCTGGGCATCGCGCGCGACGAAGCGTTCGGATTCTATTATGCGGACGACCTCGACGCGCTCCAGGGGGCGGGGGCGGAACTCGTGCCGGTCGACACGCTCCACGCGCCGCGGTTGCCGCAGCTCGACGCGCTCATGATCGGCGGCGGATTTCCGGAGGCGCGCATGCGCGTTCTCGAAGCGAACGAGGGACTGCGTCGCGATCTGAAGTGCGCGATCGAGGAAGGGCTGCCGGTATACGCCGAGTGCGGCGGACTGATGTATCTCGCGCGCAGCCTCACCTGGCGTGGCGAGACAGCGCGCATGGTCGGCGCCATCCCTGCGGACGCCGTGATGCATGAGCGCGCGGTGGGCCGCGGCTACGCACGGCTCGTGGGAACCGGCGCGGCATCGTGGCTCCCGGTGCGCGCGGACGCGGAGGTGGCGGCGCATGAGTTTCACTATTCGAGCCTCGAGAACGTCGGCGCGGGACTCGCGTATGCGTTTCGCGTCGTTCGCGGCCATGGCGTGGACAGTGCGCGCGACGGCATCGTCTACCGCAACGTGCTCGCTTCCTATTGCCATCTGCGAGGTGCGGGGCCCACCGGCTGGGCGCGGCCTTTCGTGGAGTTTGCGGACGGGCGGGCGCGGCGGCGTCGCGCCGAAGCGATGGAGGCCGGCATCGCGTGAGCGCTGCGCCAATACAATTCGACCTGGTCGTAATCGGTGGCGGATTGGCCGGGTGAGGTGCACCATGCGCGCGGCGGGCGAGGTCTACATCGTCGGAGCGGGCCCGGGAGATCCGGAATTGCTCACGCTCAAGGCGGCAAGGCTGATCCGTGAGGCGGACACGATCGTCCACGACCGGCTGGTCGCGCCGGAGATCCTTCAGCTTGCCCGCCCGCAGGCGGAACGCATTTATGTCGGCAAGGCGCGCTCGGCGCATGTGGTCCCGCAGGCGGAGATCAACGCACTTCTCATTGGGCTGGCCGCTGCCGGGAAGCGCGTCGTTCGTCTCAAGGGCGGCGATCCATTCGTCTTCGGTCGCGGGGCGGAAGAAGCCGAAGCGCTCGCGCAGGCCGGGATCCCGTTCGAGGTGGTCCCGGGGGTGACTGCCGGCTGCGGTGCGGCGGCATATGCCGGCATCCCCCTTACCCACCGCGATTTCGCGCATGCATGCATTTTTGCCACCGGGTGCCTCAGCGCGGGCAATACCGACCTCGATTGGGCGATGCTCGCCCGTCCACGGCAAACGGTTGTGATATACATGGGTCTTGCCGCGCTCGAACTGATCTGCAGCCGGCTGGTTTCCCACGGGCTTGCGCCGGACACGCCGGCCGCTCTCGTCGAGAAAGCGACGACGCCGAGTCAACGCGTCATCACCGGCACGCTGGCGAGCCTTCCGGAGCGCGTTCGGAGCGCCGCGGCAAAGCCGCCAACCCTCGTCATCATAGGAGAAGTGGTGAAGCTGCGCGCGCGGCTCGACTGGTTCCGGTCGCTGCCTGGCGTCGTCCTGGGGCAGGTTCTCGCAGAAGCGGCCGCCGACGCACGGGGCGCGCCCGCCGTGACCGGCCGGGAGGCGATGGCGCTTCCCGAGCCTGCCGCATGCGACAGGCGAGTGTAGCTACAAGCCATCCCAGTAAGGCCGTTCGCCCCCGGATCAAGTCCGGGGCAGGCTCTGAGTCCCTCGACTGGGCTCGGGATAAACTTCGGCGCCGATCATCCCTCGACCTTGCCGCTTCGCTGCTACGCTCGGGACGAGCGGGGCCGGAGACGAATGTGCTCCAAGTGCCGAAGACCGAAATCCTAACTTGAAGCCGCTGGAGTCGATCGAGCGTGAGATGCAAAGCGGAAAGCTCAAGCGCGGCAGGATAAAGCTTGATCTGCGGTTGCGTTAGCATCGGCTTACCTGTCCGTTTTATTGCACAGGTGGCGTGACACCATCTTCTATACCCGGCTGCGCAACGAGCTCGCCAGGGCGCTTGACCGCGTGACAGAGGATCACGCTCCGCTGTGGATCGTGCGCAAACGCGGCAAGGCGGCGGTGCTAATCGCGGCGGAGGATTACTCCGATCGATAGGAAATTCAATCCCGGCGCAATGCCGGGTCGCCGAGAGCTCGCAGCCGCCAACCGGCGGGATGCGCTGCGCTTTCCCGCGCTACGAGTTCTTACCCCCGATTTGAGACCAGTTGCTTGCGCTTCAAGCCCGGCACCACATATACTTGCACATATATTGGGCGAGAGGCGCGATCATGGGCCAAGTGACCGTCTATCTGGATGACGAGACCGAAGAGAAGGCGCGGGCAGCGGCGCGCGCTGAGGGAGTGCCGCTCAGCAGATGGGTGGCCGAGCGCATTCAGCGGCGCGCCCGGGGCGAATGGCCGGAGGCGGTCCGGGCGCTTGCCGGCGCGTGGCCCGACTTGCCCTCTGCCGAACGCATCCGCAAGTCGAAAGCCAGAGACATCGCTCGAGGGCGCGTGTAGCGATATGTACGCCTTGGACACCAACACGGTCCTTGACTACTTCAGGGGGCGGGGCGGTGTCGCGAAGAACCTGCTGGCGGTGCCCCCGAGCGAGGTGGCGTTGCCCGCGATCGTCGTCTACGAGGTGTGGATCGGCGTGCTGGGCTCGCAGAATGTCAGGCGCCGGCAGTCACAGTACGAGCGATTCCTTGCGACTGTCGAGGTCCTGGCCTTTGATTCCGCCGTCGGCCGGCGGGCCGCGGAGCTACGCCACGACTTGGAGCGCCGAGGCAAAGGGATCGGCCCGATGGATACACTGATCGCAGCTACGGCGCTCGCGCATAACGCGACGCTCGTGACGCGCAACGTGCGCGAATTCGGCCGGATCCCGGGATTGATGGTCGTTGACTGGCACGGCTGAAGGCGCAACGATGATAAGCTCGCCAGCTCGTAGCTCGTAGGGCGGGAAAGCGCAGCGCATCCCGCCCTATGAGTTCTCCCCGGCTCAGAGCACACCCACGGAGAAGGCGGAAGAATCAGTTGTTCTTCTTCCCCGCGCCCTCGGTTGCGGGGGCGACGCCGATGTCGTGCCTCACCGCGAACACCGCAGCCTCGACGCGCGAGGACAGGTTGAGCTTGGCGAGCACGTTGCGGACATGCAGCTTCACCGTATCGGCGCTGATCCGCAGTTCCCGCGCGATCGCCTTGTTGCTCTTCCCGCGCGCGAGGCAGGCGAGGATTTCGCGCTCACGCTGGGTGAGCTGGTCTGTGAGCGAGTCACTGCGGGCGCTTTTTCCTTCAAGCAGCCGCATGAGCTTAGCGGTCATCGCCGGCGCGACCACGATCTCGCCGCGCACCGCCCGCGTGATCGCCTCGATCACTTCGTTCGGTTCCATGCTTTTCAGCAGGTAGCCGCGCGCGCCGGCGCGCAGCGCGCGCGTCATGTCCTCTTCGGAATCGCTCACCGTGAGCGCGAGGATAGGGATTTCGACGCCCGCTTCGCGCAACTGCCGAATCGCTTCGATCCCGTCCTGCCCGGGCATATGAAGGTCCATCACGATCGCGTCCGGGCGCTCGCGCAGCAGCGCACGCGCCTCCTGCAGGTTGCCGGTGACGCCGACCACGCGGATCTGGCCGCTGTGCTCGAGCAGTTCCGCCAGACCCTTGCGGAACAGCGGATGGTCGTCAACCAGGATTGCCTTGAGGGCTTTCATGCCGCTGGTGCACTCGATTGCGCGCCGGGAAGGAGAGGCAGACGCGCGCGCCGGCGCCCGGGCTCGAGTCGATCAGCACCTCGCCGCCGAGCCGCCGCGCCCGCTCGCGCATGATCGAAAGCCCGAAATGCGCGGTGTCTTCCGCGCTGCCGGGGGCGAAGCCGATCCCGTCGTCTTCGACGCATACCCGGCAGCGGTCGTCGACGAGGTCGATCGACAGCCGAACCGTTTTTGCCTTCGCGTGCTTGCAGGCATTGGCGAGAGCCTCCTGCACGATGTGGAATACGTGCATCTCTTCCTCCGGGGAGAGGCTCATGTCGGAGGCGCGGTTCGCGAACTGCACCAGGGCTCCGCTGCGGTTGCGGAACGCTTCCAGCGACGCTTCCAGCGCAGCGACCAGCCCGCGCGGATCCATCGGTTGGCGGAACCCCCCGATCAGTTCGCGCAACTCATTGTATGCCGTGTCGATTGCATCCTCCAGCTCCGACAGGTAGCGCCCGGCGCGCTCGCTGTCACCGCCGCGCTGGGCCTCGCGCAGCGCCGCGGCCCGCATACGGGCGTAGGCGAGCGTCTGCGCGAGCGCATCGTGCACCTGGTTCGCGAGCAGTTGGCGCTCGTTGACGAGAGTGATGCGCGCGTTCTCGCGTGACAGGCGCGCGTTTTCGAGTGCTATGCCGAGGTGCTCGCTGATCGCGGCGAACAGGATGCGCACCTCGTTCGCGAGCTTCGCGCCGCGGCGCAGGAACAGGTTATAGACGCCGAGCACCGTGTTTCCCCGCTTGAGCGGCACCGCCACGAGCTCATCACAGTCTTCGAGGAAACCGTCGGGGACGACCTCGCGGCAGTGCTCTGCCGTATGACCCCAGAGCGCCGCGCCGCCGCGTACCGCCTCCCCGCAGGCGCCGCAATCGATCGGGACGATGCGCTCGCGCTCAACCGCCGCATCGGGAATGCCGACGGCGCTGACGAGCCGCAGATGTTTGCCGTCACCGGTGAGTACACGCACTGCGCCGGCGCGCGCGCCCGCGATTCGCACCATGGTGGAAAGGTAGCGGGCGAGAAGTTCGTCGACGGTCGCGTCGGTGGAGAGGCTGGACGCGATCTCGGACAGGACGAGGAGCGCCGGGACCTTGTATTGTCCGTCCTGGTTCGTTCTGACCCTCACCGGCGGTCGCCTCCCAACGTGTCGCCCATACCTATTTCTTCATCGGAACGACTTTGACCGCAATCTCTTCGAGTTTGCGCGCACGGATCACGTGGCCGTCCAGACCAGCCTCCTTGATTCCGCCCCCGTAAGCGACGGTCATAAGCTGCGAGTAGTAGGCGACCGGCATCGCGAACTTGGTGCCGTACTTCTTGTTGATCTCGCTCTGGTAGATCTCGACGTTGGCCTGGCACAGCGGGCAGGGGGTGACGATCATCTCGGCGCCATGATCGTAGGCCGATTCCACGATGTCCTTGATCTGCCTCTGGCTCTTCTCCGGCTCGGAGAAGGCGAGCGCGCCGCCGCAGCAGGTCACCTTCTGGTCATAGTCGGTGACCGCTTCACCCCCGACGGTCTCGACCAGTTTGTCGAGATAAACCGGGTTTTCGAACGATTCGCCGCTGATGCCGAAGGGGCGATTGGTCTGGCAGCCGACATAGCCCGCGAACTTCACCCCTTCCAGCGGTTTCACCACGTGCTTGCCGAGTTCCTGATACCCCAGGTCTTCAATCAGCACTTCCACCATGTGCCGCACTTCCGCCTTGCCCTTGTAAGTGAGCCCCGCTTCCTTGAGGCATTCGTTGGTGTCGGACCTCAGCGTCTTATTCGCGGCGAGTTTTTCCTTCGTTTCCTTCGCTCCCAGCCAGCATGCGGCGCAAGTGGCCACTACATCCTGTCCCGGCAGATGCTTTTCGGCAAGCGCGAAGTTGCGCGCGTTCATCACATGGCGCGGGAGCTCCCCTGATTCAGCGTAGCCGATGGACGCGCCGCAGCAGTTCCAGTCGGGAATCTGAGTGAGCTTCACGTCGAGCGTCTTGCACATCGCGTTGACCGAGACGAGATAGTTGGAGGCCGAGCCCCTCAACTGCGAAGAGCAGCCGGGATAAAACGCGTACTCCTTCTTGGCCATGTCTTACTCCTCGGCGGGCAGTGCCCGCCTCGTCGTCAAAGCGAAGAAGGAGTACGCGTTTTATCCCGGCTGCTCT
>MERG01000088.1:10956-21012 GCA_001771985.1 Betaproteobacteria bacterium RIFCSPLOWO2_12_FULL_62_13
CTCCAGCTCGTGGGCTTTGGCGAGCATCCTGTGGATGCCGGCCTTGTCCTTGCATTCGTGGCCTTTGAGCAGCTCCAGCGGATTCAGGCGTTTCGCGAGGAGCATCCCCAAACCGATGTTTCTCAACGCCCATGCTTTCTTGATCCCGGAAATCAATCCATCCTTGAAATAGAGTCCCAGCGTGAGCTTGAGTTCGTTCACGCGTCCGGCGCTGGTGCAGTTTTTCCAGAAGAGTTGCGAGAAATGCCGCGTCGGCTGGTCCCTGGGCGCAAGCCCCAGGCGGTGCGCGTAAGTTGCCAGGCCGTGCATGATCTGGGTGATCGGGAGCTGGCGCGGGCAGCGCACCACGCAGTTATAGCAGGAGGTGCACATCCACATCGAATCCGACGAGAGCACTTCCTCGCGTTTGCCCGCGCGGATCATCATGAAGATCTTCTGCGGTGAGTGCTCCCAGTGCGGGCCGAACGGGCAGGAGCCGGCGCACACGCCGCACTGCATGCACATCTTGACCCATTCGCCTTCCTCGACCCGCTCCTCGACTTCCTTCAGGAAGTTGTTGCGGTAGCGCGCCAAGGCTTGCTGGTTGAGGTCATTCACTATCGTTCACTCCCGGTGATGGGTAATGGGTAATGGGTAATGGGAGAATCCTCCCCGCCCGCGCCTGCGGGCAGTAAGACAACACGCGCTCTTGACTCATTACTCATCACTCATCACCCATTACCGCTATTAGGCAAATCCCTTCATCGGGCTCATGCCGATCTTCTCGATCACCTTGGCATAGTCATTGATCAACTGCGGCACGCGCTCGACGTCGGTGATCGCGACCTCGTAGGTCGCCACCCGCTCGGTTTCGAGCGCCATCTGTTTCAGCGTGTCGCCCATCTTGCCCATACGGTAGCTGGCGAGTTCCGATCCTTTCACGAAGTGGCACTGGTAATCGTCACCGTGTTTGCAGCCCATCAGCATTACGCCGTCGTAGCCCGAGTTCAGCGCATCGGTGATCCAGATCGTGTTGACCGAGCCCAGGCAGCGCACCGGTATCGTGCGCACGAATGCGCTGTAGGCGAGCCGCCGCATGCCCGCCATGTCGAGCGCGGGATAGGCGTCGTTTTCGCACGCGAGAACCAGGATGCGCGGCTTTTCGGAGAATTCGTCAGGGATATCGACCGCTTTGATCTGCGCGCCGACGGTGTCGACCGAATAGTTCTCGAACGAGATCACACGCACCGGGCAGGCACCCATGCAGGTGCCGCAGCGGCGGCAGCGCGACTCGTTGAACAACGGATAGCGCTTCTCGTCCTCGTCGATCGCGCCGAACGGGCATTCCACCGTGCAGCGCTTGCACTGCGTGCAGCCTTCGAGCCGCACGATTGGGAAAGAGAGATCACCCGAGCGCGGGTGCGCGGCGCGGCCGAGCTCGGCGTTTTCCGCGGCCTGAATCGCTTTGAGCACGGCGCCGGTCGCGTCTTCCATCGCCTGCGCGATGTCCATCGGCCGGCGCACCGGCCCCGCGGCGTAGATGCCGGTGCGGCGCGTCTCATAAGGGAAGCAGATGAAGTGCGAGTCCGCAAAGCCCCACTTGAGCTGGGGCAGGTCGCGGCCCTGGCGGTAGTTGAGGTTCAGGATCGATATCGGCTTTACTTCGCCTTTGTCCTGCTCCTCCGGCGGCAGCTCGACGTTGACGCCGGAGTTCGGCACCTGGCCGGTGGCGAGCACGACAAGATCGGCGTTGTCAATCGCCGTGTCCTCATCGAGGATCAAATCGTGAAACCTTATCGTTAAGGTTTTGTCGGCGGGCTCCACCGACAAAACCTTCCCCTTGGTGAAGATCACCCCTTTCGCCTGGGCGCTGCGGTAGAAGTCCTCGCCGTTGCCCGGGGTGCGCAGATCGGTGTAGATCACGACGGTATCGACGTTCGGATTCGCGTCCTTGAAGTACATCGCCTGCTTGATCGAGGCGTTGCAGCAGAAGCCCGAGCAGTAGGGCAGATGTTTGCCGGTGTCGTCGCGCTGACCCGCGCACTGCACAAAGGCGACGCTTTTCACTTCGCCCCCATCGGACGGCCGTCGGATCGGCTCGCCCCTCACCGCGGCTTCTCTGGCGAGCTTTTCCAGCTCCGCCTGATCGACCACGTTCGGCGTCCTGCCGTAGGCGAATTCGGGGAGCTTGTTGGCGTCGTAGGCAGCGAAGCCCGAGGCCTGCACGATGGCGCCGAATTCCTCGGTGCTCGTCCCGCCGGATTCGGCCGCAATTTCCACGGTGAAGCGACCCGGCGCGCCGCTGGTCCTGGCGATCACCGAATCAAGATGGACCTGGATGCGTTTTTCGGCATCGACCGCCGCGATCATCCGGTCAACGCCGGTTTCCGCAGGGTCCTTGTAAGGCTCGCGGAAGGCGACACGTTTCCACAGCATCGCCGCCCAGCCGCCAAGCTGCTTTTCCTTTTCGATCAGCACCACTTCGTAACCCGCTTTCGCTGCTTCAAGCGCTGCGGTCATGCCGGAGACGCCGCCGCCCACCACCAGGATGCGCTTGTTGTGACCGACGTTGGGGTTGCCGGCGGGCACTTTCATTTTCTTGACTTCGGCGCAGCCCATGCGCACGAAGTCGTCGGCCATGTCCTGCGTGGTTTCCTTCGCCTCCGGCGTATCGGGCTGGCTCCAGATCACGCCCTCGCGCAAATTGGCGCGCGCGACCGCTACCGCCGGGAAGCTGAATGCTTCGGTTTTCGACCGGCGCGAGCAGGCCGCGATCATGACATGCGTCACGCCTTCCTTCTCGATGTCGTCGCGAATCATCTGCACGCCAGCGCCGCTGCAAAGGAAATCGTGGCTCCGCACCAGATTCATCTTGCCTTCGCGTTCGGCGACCTTGGCTGCCTGGGCGGCGTCGATGCGTTCGCCGATACCGCAGCCCTTGCAGATGTATGCCGCCGTCTTCATTTCGGCCATCGTCGTCCTAACCTTTTCGGTGCCTTTCCTGGCAAATGATGAATGATGAGTGATGACCCGTGTTTGCCCAAAGGCGGCCTTGCCGCGGTTTCATTCATCATTCCGCATTCCGCATTCATCATTTGGCGATCCCACTCTCAGGCTTCTGCCCGCGCGACCTCATTGATGACTTGTATCGCCCGTAATGCTGCGGCGGTGGCGCTCTGCACCGAGCGATTCACGTCGAGCGCGTTGGTCGCGCAGCCGGCGCCGAACGCGCCGCTGCCCTCGGGGGAGGACTCGATAAAGCCGCTCGAATCGGCGATGATCTCGGCGGGAATATCGGCGGCATTGACCGATGGTTCCATGCCGATCGCCAGCACGCACAGGTCGTGCGTATTGGCGTATCGATGATAGCCTTCCGTATCGACGCCATGGAGGACGAGGTCTTTGGTCTCCCTGTCCTCGGCGATTCTTGCAACCTTCGATTTAATGAATTTTACGCAAGGGTCGCGCCTGACCTTTGCGTAAAATTCCTCGAAGCGGTCAATCGCGCGGATGTCGATGTAGTAGATCGTCGACTTGCCGTCTTCGCCATAGGCTTCGCGCACATAGCTGGTCTGCTTGAGCGAGGCCATGCAGCAGATGCGCGAGCAGTGACGCAGGTGGTTTTCGTCGCGCGACCCGGCGCATTGGATGAAAGCAATGTCCTTTGCCTCCTTGCCATCGGAGGGGCGCAGGATCTTGCCCCCGGTGGGTCCATGGGGATCGGCAAGCCGCTCGAACTCGACACTGGTGATGACGTTTGCGAAGCGGTCGTAGCCGTAGGGCTGAATCCTGGCGGCGTCGTACGGCTGCCAGCCGGTGGCCCAGATCACCGCGCCGGCCTTGAGTTCGATTGTTTCTTCCTTCATGTCGAGATCGATGGCGTTGTACTTGCATGCGGCTCTTGCCTTCTCGGCTTCGGGTGTGCCGATGATCGAGGGATGCAGCACGAAGCGCTGCGGGTAGGCCATGGCATGCGGCAGGTAAGCCGCTTTCATCCTGTCCAGGTTGTAGTTGAACGGATTGTCGACCTTGGCCTCGACTGCTTCGGCGCAGGCGCCGCACGCGGTGCAATTTTCATTGACGTAGCGCGGCGAGAGCCTGATCGTCGCGGCGTAGTCGCCACGGCTGCCGCTGATCTTGACGACCTCGGCCATGGTGAGCACGCGCAGCCGCGGATTTGCTTTGATGCGCCGCAGATTGATCTCCAAACCGCAGGTCGGGTGACACAGCTTCGGAAAGTAGCGGTAGAGAAGCGTGGTGCGGCCGCCGAGAGTGGGGCTTTTCTCCACCAGCACCACGTCCTTGCCGCACTCGGCCGCTTCGAGCGCCGCGGTGACGCCGCTGATGCCCCCGCCGACCACCAGTATCGTCTGGTTGGTCGCGACTACTTCAGTCATCGCGCCTCCTCACATTTTTCACCAGGGAATTCTACCTGAGCGCAATAGGTGAGGCCACTTAGACCCTTTAGCGGGAAGGGCATTTAAGAGACTTATTCCGCAATAGATAAACTCGATTTCGCTTCGAAGTTGTGCGACAATCTTGTCAGCGTTGCAGCCTAACGGACGAGGTCGACGCGGATACCCGCCTCCTTGATCACCTTCGCCCACTTTGCCATTTCCGTCTTCATGAACGCGGTGAACTCCGCCGGAGAGCTGTAGAGCACATCCGCGCCCATTCTGGTGAAGCGCTCACGGGTTTCCGGCGCAGACAACACCTTGCCCAGTTCCGTATTGAGCTGATTGACGATAGGCCGTGGTGCCGCCGCCGGCAGCAGGAGGCCCACCCAGATGCCGGTCTGGTAACCGGGGACGCCTGCTTCGGCCACGGTTGGCAGTTCCGGAACGACCGTGGAGCGCTGCGCGCTGGTAATGGCGAGCGCCTTCAGTTTCCCGGCCTTCACGTGCGGCAGCACCGAAGTCATGCTGGGAAAGCCCAACTGCACGTGTCCCGCGAGCACATCGGTAGTGGCTTGGGCGGTTCCCTTGTAGGCCACGTGAACCAGATTGATGCCCATCATGTGATTGAGCAGAGCACCGGCCAGGTTGGCGGGCGAGCCGTTGCCGTTCGAGCCGAAATTAATGTAGCCAGGCTTGGCCTTGGCGAGGGCGATCAGATCCTTGATCGAGTTCGCGGGCACCGAGGGATGGACCACTACGAGCATTGGAGTCGAGCCGACCGGACTCACCGGCGAGAAGTCCTTCATCGAGTCGTAAGGGAGTTTCCTGATCAGGCTCGGATTGACGGTGTGCGAGCTCGAAATGATCAACATGGTGTAGCCGTCGGGTACTGCCCGCGCCGCGATTTCCGTGGCAATCATTCCAGCAGCGCCCGGGCGGTTGTCGACGACAATCTGTTGTCCCAGGCGGTCGGCGAGACGCTGGCTGACCAGGCGGGCCATGATGTCGGCGTTGCCGCCGATAGCATAAGGGACGAGCAGCCGTATCGGGCGCGACGGATAGTTGTCGACAGCCTGGGCAGCGGTAGCGGCAAGGGCCGCGCAACTTGCGCAGGTCGTTAACAAGCGGCGCAATGACACGTTCATCGATGCACTCCTCGAAGAAGTCCGCGATCCCGCAGCGACTCGCGTGCGGAGTTCGCTCGATCCCCCGTTCGTTGCGGTCCTCCGCCGGCGGGAAACCGATATTATAGCGCTGCGTTGGCGGGCGCCCCGCCCCGCGTGCTACGATTTAACCTCGGATCCGTGGCGGGAAAGGGGATATGAAGTCTTGCTTGAGCGAGGGTTGGGGCGGCGCGTGCGAACCGCACCTGTCGTTCGCGCTGCTCATCATTCAATAGGAATCGAGCATGCTGACTTTCCGCTACGGTCATGCAGCCGCCTCCGACTGGCGCCAGGCGGCGCGCTCGTGCCTGGCACAGCTCGGAGATGGCGCGGCCAATCTCGGTTTTCTCTACGTCACCGACATGCTGGCCGATCACCTGGGCGACATCCTCGCCCTGTTCGAGCAGCATACGGACGTTCCGCACTGGGTCGGCAGCGTGGGGGTCGGCATCTGCGCGACCAGCCGGGAATACCTCGATGAATCGGCAATCGCGGTGATGGTCGGCGATTTTGAGCCGAACTCGTTCCGGATTTTCTCGGGCATCGAGACCGAGGCCGATGTGGACGGTGCGCTGCTCAAATGCGGCAACGCCCCGCCCAACTTCGCGATTGTGCATGTCGATCCGTATAACCGGCAGGTGACGCAACTGGTGAGCCGGCTTGCCGAGCGGGTGGAAAGCGGATTCCTGGTCGGGGGGCTCACCAGCTCGCGGCGCCAGAATCTGCAAGTCGCCGACGGCATCGCCGAAGGCGGGCTGTCGGGCGTGTCGTTCTCGGACGGCGTCGCGGTTGCCACGCGCCTCACGCAGGGCTGTTCGCCGATCGGACCCAAGCATGTCGTTACCGCCTGCCAGCGCAATGTAGTGATGAGCCTCGATGGCCGGCCGGCGCTCGACGTATTCCGGGAGGACATCGGCGAGGCGCTCGCTCGCGATCTGAACCGCGTGGGAGGGCATATCTTCGCAGGGCTCCCCATTCCCGGCAGCGACACCGGCGATTACCTCGTGCGCAACCTGGTCGGCATCGATCCGACGAACCGGCTCGTCGCGATCGGCGAACTGCTTGACCCCGGAGCGAACGTCATGTTCTGCCGGCGCGACGAACGCACGGCGCACGACGACATGACGCGGATGCTGGAAAGCATCAGGCAGGGGTTGTTCACAACGCCGCGCGGCGGCGTTTACTACTCGTGTCTTGGCCGCGGCGCAAGCCTGTTCGGCCCGGATTCGGAAGAGCTCAAGATGATCCGCGAGGCGCTCGGCGACATTCCGCTGGTCGGCTTCTTCTGCAACGGTGAAATTTCGCACAACCGCCTATACGGCTATACTGGCGTGCTGACGCTTTTCGTGTAGCTCCGGTTCGGAAACGGTAAACGCCCCATGTACGGCATGCGCTTGTTCCTCGAAGCCAATGTGACCTGGCTCGATCTTGTGGCGCTCGCGTTTTTCGTCGTCGCCTGGGTCGGCTACAAGCTGCTCGCCGTCAGGCACGGCAGGAACGTGCCGAGCCTGCACACCAGCATGGACGGCTTCCGGCGCGAGTGGATGGTGCGAATGATCGAGCGCGACAACCGCATGGTCGACGTCAACGTCATGCGCAACCTTACGCGCAGCTCGCAGTTTTTTGCTTCCATCACCATGCTGGTGCTGGGCGCGCTGATCGCCTTGATGGGCTATGTCCAGCAGGCGCTTCAGTTGGTTTCGGATTTACCCTTCACCATCAAGGGTTCCCAGCCGCTGCTCGAAATCAAGATCCTGCTGCTGGTCATCATCTTCGTTTACGCGTTTTTCAAGTTCTCGTGGGCGATCCGCCAGCTCAACTTCTGCTCCGTCCTGGTTGGTGCAGCGCCCAGGCAGCCCAAGGAAAACCCCGAGCAGTACGCGCCGGACATCAACCGCATCGCGCGCATCGCTTCCTATGCCAGCGTCAGCTTCAACAACGGGCTGCGCGCCTACTATTTCGCGCTGGCGGCCCTGACCTGGTTTTTGCACCCGTGGCTGATGATCGCGGCAACGGGCTGGGTGGTTTACGTCCTTTATAGCCGCGAGTTCCGCTCGAAGACGCTCAGGGCTTTGGTCGATAGGGACACTTCGCCGACACTTGAGAGTTAGTGTCCCCATCGGGGATGGTTGAAACCCCTCGCCCCCGGATCGGAGTCCGGGGCAGGCTTCAGGCGAAGAAAGTTCTTGCGAAAGGTGAGCGAAGCGAACATGAGCAGGTTTCTGTGCAACAAAGGTAAAGCAAGTTGTCATGCCCGCGGCGGCGGGCATCCAATCTGTGGTGCGCTGAAATTGGATTCCCGACGCCTCGGGAATGACAGTCGTGGAGCCTTTACAGTCGGCTTCAAGCCGACGTCTATTAAACTCCTCGGCTTACAGCCGAGGGTTGTTTAGTGCCGTTCCAACTTTATTCTCCAAATTCAAATGAAACTCACCCTGCTCGGTACCGGCACGCCCACGCCTTCGCTGAAGCGCGCAAGTTCGGGCTATCTCGTCGAAGTCGGCCGTGACGTGATGGCGTGGGATCACGGTCCCGGCTCGCATCAACGGCTGCTGCAGACGGGAAAGCGCGCGGTTGACGTGACGCACATGTTCTTCAGCCACCTGCATTACGACCACTGTGCGGACTTTGTGCGGCTTTTCCTCACCCGCTGGGACATGGGCGCGGATCGCGTCCCGGAGCTCAAGGTGTTCGGCCCCCCGCACACGCGCCGCATGATCGAACTGCTTTTCGGCGACGAACACGCCGCGTTCGGGCCCGACATCAACGCCCGCATCAGGCACCAGGGCTCGATCGACATTTTCGTCGCGCGCGGCGGCAAGCCCCCGCGCAGGTGGCCGAAGCCCGAGATCACCGAGGTGAGGGCGGGGGACAGGATACGGGGCGACGGCTGGACGGTGACGGTCGGGGCCGCCTCGCACGTGCAGCCGTATCTCGAGTGCTACGGTTTTCGCCTCGACGCCGGCGAAGGCTCCATTTGCTACTCGGGGGACAGCGGGGGCGTCGCGCCGGGGATCGTGGAACTCGCGCGCGATTGCGACGTGCTGATCCACATGAATCACTATTTCAGCGGCACCGAGCCGACCGAAGTCTACCGCCTGGTGTGCGGCAACCACATCGACACCGCCAAGGTGGCGAGCCGGGCGGGGGTGAAGACGCTGGTGCTCACGCACATGCTGGAACAGATAGACCAGCCGGGGGTGCGCGAGCGCATCATCAAGGAGATACGCGAAATCTACGACGGCAACGTGATCTGGGGCGAGGACCTGATGGAGATACCCGTCAAGGGCCCGCACATGTTCAGAATGGAATAAGGGAGAACGCATCATGAGGACAGGCTTTATACGATGCGCCTTGCTCGCTTGCGGGTTGGCGCTCGCCGCCGCGACGGTCAATGCGCAATGGAACCCGACGCGAAGCATTCGTTTGATTGTGCCGTATTCGACAGGCACGGCCACGGACACGATCGCGCGCACCATCGGCCAGAAACTCGGCGAATCATTCAAACAGCAGGTTCTGGTCGACAATCAGCCCGGTGCAAACGGTATACTCGGCACCGAGGCGGTGGCGCGGGCCCCGAAAGACGGCCACACGCTCGGCATGATCGCGGCGAATCATGTCGTGACGCCGGCCCTCTATGGCAAACTTCCCTATGACACGCTGCGCGATTTCACGCCGGTGACGATCGCCGGCGCCGTGCCGTTCGTGCTCGTTGTGCATCCTTCGTTGCCGGCGACATCGGTCAAGGAACTCATCGCGTTCGCCAAGGCGCGTCCGGGACAGCTTTTCTATTCCTCGGCGGGAAACGGCAGCCCGCCGCACCTCTCGGGGGAACTTTTCAAGAGCATGGCGGGCGTCGATCTCGTGCACGTGCCGTACAAAGGGCTTGCACCGGGACTTATTGACCTCCTTGCCGGACAGGTGGCGTTGATGTTTCCCGCGATCTCCGCCGGGTTGCCGCACGCAAGGGCCGGTAAACTGCGCGCGCTTGGCGTGACGAGCCTCAAACGCTCTCCCGCGGCGCCGGACCTCGCGACGATGGACGAAGCGGGGCTCAAGGGCTATGAAGTGTATTCCTGGATCGGCGTGATGGGGCCGGCGGGGCTGCCCAAAGCAGCGGTCAGCCGGCTGCACGCCGAGGTCACCCAGGCGTTGCGGCTTGCTGACGTGAGCAAGCGCCTCACCAGCCTGGGGGTCGACATCATCGGCAATTCGCCGGGCGAATTCGCGCGGATCATGGAGGCCGACCTGGTGAAATTCGGCAAGATCGTCAAGGCGTCGGGCGCGAAGCTTGATTGATGCACTATTCGTTCTTCAGTCTTCTGCGCCACGCGGCGACCGATCACCGGCTCTGGCCGCGCGCTTGGCGCAGCCCTGAACCAAAACGGTCCTATGATGTGGTAATCGTCGGCGGCGGCGGTCACGGGCTCGCCACCGCCTACTATCTCGCGAAAAACCACGGCATTTACAACGTCGCCGTGCTGGAGCGGGGGCCGATCGGTCTCGGCAACACCGGG
>MERG01000089.1:0-6232 GCA_001771985.1 Betaproteobacteria bacterium RIFCSPLOWO2_12_FULL_62_13
CGGGAGATACGGTCGCGATCATTGGTCTGGGCGGGGTTGGACTGAGCGGCGTGCTCGGCGCGAGATTGGCCGGTGCAGAGACAATCATCGCTATCGACCTCGAGCCGGCCAAGCTGGAGGTCGCGCGCAGCATCGGCGCCACGCACGTGGTGTGCGCCCGGGATGCCAATTGTGTCGAGCAGGTGCGTGATCTAACGGGCGGCGGCGTCGATTACGCCTTCGAATTGGCGGGCAGCGTCGATGCGATGACCACGGCCTACGCGCTCGTCAAGTACGGCGGAACCGTGGTGGTCGCTGGGCTTCCCGCGGCAACTGCGTCGTTCAGCTTCAACCAGTGCGATCTGGTCGGGCAGGAGAAGTCCATTCGCGGCAGCTACATGGGATCGTGCGTGCCGGTGCGCGATATTCCAAGGTTCATACGTCTGTACCAGGAGGGCCGCCTGCCGGTCGACCGGTTGATCGACGGCCACATCGGGTACGACGAGCTGAACGCGGGCTTCGACAAACTGCAGGACGTCAAAGCCATACGCCAGATTCTCACGCCCCACGGGGTAAGGTCCTGACCCTGCGTATCGCGTGCGCCCGCAGAGCCAGGGGGTATCGTTGACTCAGTTCGACGGAATATGCGACGTCATGAACCTCAACCGGTCGGCGAGGTTCTTCAGCAGCGCCACCGCGAACGAGGGTTTGTTCTTGATCAAGGCGAGGAAATCGTTGCGGCTGACCGGCAGCAGCGTACAGCTCGTTTCAGCAACCGCGCTCGCAGCGCGCGGCGACTGATCGATCAGCGCCATCTCGCCAATTACGCTTCCGGGACCGCTTCTTTCCACGACCTTGCCTTGCACGGAAACCGCGACGCGGCCTTCCAGCACCACGTACATGCAATGGCCGGTCTCGCCGGCGCTCATGATCGGCGCGCCTGGCGCCAGGCGCGTCTGGGCGATACTGCGTGCTTCGCTCAGCAGACCGGTAAGGATTGCTGCTTCGAAAACCCGGCTTTCACGCAACTTGCTGGAAGCCGGCAGCGCCTGCTTCATGCTCAACCGCGCAGTGGTCAGGCGCAAACGGTTGATCATGATGCTCATCAGCATGAGCGCAAATTCCGGCGTGCGGCTCAGCGCTTGTTGAAATTGGCCCATCGTCATGGAAAGGACACGGCAGGCGGTCTTGGCCACCGCAGTCGCACTGCGCCGCATCCCGCTGATCAGGGCCATTTCGCCGAAAATTTCACCGGACTTGAGGATATCGATGGCGTTCTTGCCGATCACCAGTTTGACTTCGCCCTCGACCAGCAGATACATCTTTGCGCCTTTATGAAACAGGCTATCGGTCTTTTGTTGTTCAACGAAGAACGTTTCGCCCTGCGCGACGTTCTCGCTGGTTCCCGCAGACTTGAAAAACGCCAACGCGGTGGCCGGATCGTAAATCACGCTTTGTGAAGGCTTGGTGAAATCCAGATCTTCCACAATCACTTTCTGCGGAGTATCCTCGTCGGCCTTCGCGACTTTCTGATCGTCCTTGGTGAAATCCAGATCTTCCATGATCCATTTCTGCGGGGAATTGGTCGGCCTGCACGGCTTTCCGATCGTCGATTGAAGCGAACGCGGACATTCATTTTATACCTCCCTAGAAAAGAACCACCACCTGAGGCATACTGCGGTTCAATAAGGGGTGGTTCAGAATCCGGTGCGCAAGCGGGGTCAATACCGGGCGCGCATCAACACGTTAGTCTGCTTGTTCCAGAACACAGCAAGTGGGTGGGCGTTGAGAATAACATCATATAAATCATGGTTTTGGGCTGGCATCTTACTGGTGCTGCCTGCGGTTGCCCACGCCGCCGGGTTGGGCAAACTCACCATTTTGTCCACGCTGGGCCAGCCGCTGGCGGCGGAAGTCGATCTCGTATCGGTGCAGGAGCACGAGGTCGCTGCGCTCAGGGTACGCATCGCCTCACCCGAAGCTTTCACAAAGGCCAACGTTCAATACAGCCCGGCGCTGATCGGCGTGCGCCTGAGCATCGAACGCCGCTCCGACGGCCGGCCTTACGTCAAGATCGTTTCGACGCGTCCGGTCAACGAACCTTTCATCGATCTGCTGGTTGAATTGAGCTGGCCGCAGGGACATCTGGTGCGCGAATACACTGCGCTGATTGATCCGCCCGGATATACGCCGGGTGCGCCTATCGTGCAGGCCGAGCCGCCCGTTGTGCCGGCGCCTGCCGTTACGCTTGAATCGCAAGCGCCTGTTCCCGCCGCGCCCGTTGAGGCCAAGCCTGCGGCAATAGCACCGGCGGTCACGCGTGCTGCTGCTCCGGTCAGAACGATCGAATCACAGGCGCTCGCGCCCACCGCGCCGGTTAAGGCCAAACGTGCCGCAAGAGCCCCCGCTGTCAAGCGGGCTGCCGCCCCGGCTGGAGCCGAGAGCAAAGAATACGGTCCGGTCAAGCGCGGCGACACGCTCTCCAAAATAGCCGCCCGCGTCAAACCCGAGGGCGTCACGCTGGAGCAGATGCTCGTCAGCCTTTATCACGCGAATCGCGAAGCATTTGGCGACAACATGGACGTTCTGTATGCCGGCAGTATGCTGCGTATTCCGGAGGAACATCAGGTGGCTGCAACCTTGCCGTCCGAGCCGATGAAGAAAGTGCGCGACCAGGCGGCGGGCAGGGAAACGCCGATGGAAGTGCTGAGGTTGTCCAAGGGCGAACTCCCAAGTGTTGGCAAGACCGGCGACGGCAAGGGCGTGCCGCGCGAGGTCACGGAACGCTTGCGCGTGCTTGAAGCGGAGCTGGATGCGCTCGAGAAAGCATTGACGGACGCCAACCGGCTCGTCGCGCAGCTCGAGCAAACTGTCAAGAACATGCGGCGGCGTATCGAAATCACGGAGCGGTTGCCTGACGTAGCGGCAGCGGAAACCTTGCCGCAGCCGGCGCCCGGAGTCCCGCCGGGAGCCGCGCCGCCGGTGAAAGGCGATCAGGCCGCGCAACCGGAATCTGCCAGGTCCGAGCCCGCCAAATCCGGGCTGACCGCAATCGCGCCAGGCAGCGGTGGACAACCCGCGCCTGCAGCGCAACCACCTGCCGCGGCCGGACCCACGCAACAACCCAAACCCAAGCCCAAGCCGACCGAGATCGTACAGGCGCCGCCTTCCACGGTTGATCAGATTCTCGCGGAACCTTTGTATCTCGCGGGCGGGGGATTGCTCGCATTGCTCGGCGGCGCGGGCTACTGGTTTGCGCGCCGTCGCCGCACGCAGGTTACGGACGTCGACCCGCTTGTGAATGATCCGCTTGCCGAGGCCGATCTGTTTCTCGGCTTTGGCCGGGACCAACAGGCTGAGGAAATTCTGAAAGAAGTTCTCGAGGGAGATCCCGCGAACGAAGCAGCCAAGCTCAAGCTGTCGCAGATTTACGCCACGCGCAACGAAAAGGCTGCCCTCGAAAAACCCGCGCACAACGTGCCTGCCCAGACCGATGGCGCGGTCAATAGCCCGCTGGGGGCGACGTTGGGCGAGATGGCACGTGCGTTGGGAGCGCAGGACAGCGTTCGCGACGCTGGTGCCGCACACGCTGCGGCCGAAGCCGCACCGGCGGTTGCGGCCCCCGATTCCACGCTCAAATTCCCGGACGGAATGCAACCGTCCGCCGCGCCCGAAAAAACGCCAGGTGCGGTCAATAGCTCGGTGGTGGCGCCGTCGGACGCGATGGCGCCGGTGGTGGAAACGCCGGGCATCGCTCGGGACGCAGGCGCCACACACGCCGCGGCCGAAGCCGCACCGGCGGTTGCCGCTCCCGATTCCACGCTCGAATTTCCCGAGGAAATGCAACCGCCCTCCGCGCCCGATAAAACGCCCGGCTCACCCGGGGGTGAAGCCGTCAAGGCTGGCGTCACACGGGAACCGGCTGCGCCCATCGTTGGCACTATCGAATTCGATGTGGCCCCGGCGTTAGCGACTGCTGGTGACGGTAAGGACAGCGCCCGCGACGCAGACGCTGCGAACGCCGCGGCCGTCGCCGCACCGGAGCCGGAGTTTGCTGCGCCCGAGCTCATGCTCGAGTTCCCGGATGGAATGCAAACACCCGCCGCGCCCGCGAGTGCTGCCGATAAAGCTGCGCCGGCGGTTGGCACGATCGATTTCGATGCGACTCCAGCGCCAGCAAAACCTGATGGCGGTAAAGACAGGGGCCCCAAGCATCAATGATGCAGGATCTTCGACAGGAATTGCTGTGCGCGAACGCATCGCGATGCCCCTGAATCAATTTGCACGAGACGGGCGTGCCTTCCTGATGCTGCCTGCGCGCTTGATCCTATTCCTCACCAGTGGCGCGCAGCACCTCGTCTATCGTCGTCAGGCCCCGCAAGGCCTTCTTGAAACCATCGTAACGCATGTTGCGAAAACCCTGCGACTCCGCCAGTTTCCGAATCTCATCGTTTGTCTGGTCACGCAGAATGGCTTCGCGGATTTGCGGGGTAATCCTGAGGAATTCGTGGATGCCCAAACGCCCTGTATAGCCGGTCCCGCCACACCCCTTGCATCCCGCGCCCATGTACAGATCGGGCAGCGTCATTCCCTCGGGCCAGAAAAAATACTGGCGCAAAATATCCGGCTCCGGCTGGTATTCGGTTTTGCATAAGTTGCAAATCCGTCTTACCAGGCGCTGGCTCAGCACCCCGTTGATGGAAGACGCCACCATGAAGCGTTCCACCCCCATATCTATCAGGCGCGTGGTCGCCCGGATGGCGTCATTGGTGTGCAGGGTGGTCAAAACCAGGTGCCCGGTGAGGGCAGCCGCGGCCACTATGCGGGCGGTTTCCGCGTCACGAATTTCTCCCACCAGGATGACATCGGGGTCCTGGCGCAAAACCGAGCGCAACACCGACTCAAAAGTCCGCCCGATCTTGTCGTTGACCATTACCTGATTCAGGCTGGGCACTTCGTATTCAACCGGGTCTTCGATGCTGACGACATTGATTTCTGGCGTGTTGATGAAATTCATCGCGGCATAAAGCGAGGTGCTTTTGCCCGAACCGGTGGGGCCGGTCACGAACACGACGCCCTGCGGCTGTTTTAATGTCGCTTTCAGCGGGCGCAGCACCTCCGGCGAAAAATCCAGCTTGTCCAGATTCAGCACCGCGTTGCCATACAGCGAACCCAGAACCCGCATGACAACTTTTTCGCCATGCAGCACCGGCAAAACGGAAACTCGCAAATCCAGTTTTTTCATCGGCAGCTCGAAAGTCGTCCTGCCGTCCTGCGGCCTGCGGCGCTCGGTGATATCCATCCCCGCCGTGATCTTGTAGCGCGACGTCAGCGGCAGGCTGATTTCCTTGGGCATGAAAAGCCGGTCCACCAGTCTGCCGTCAATGCGGAAACGCACCACCACTTCATTCTTCTTTGGCTCGATATGAATGTCCGAGGCGCCCTCCTTGAGCGCCAGCAGAATGATGGTATCGGCAATATCCACCAGCAGTTTGGACTGGATCAGTTCCTGCAGTTTGATTTCGGTGATCCCCTCGGACATGAAAGGTTTCAGATCAAACTTGGCAATCAGGGTATCCAGATCCTGGCTGCTTTTATAATTGACCCTGATTGCCGACTCAATCTCATCGGGAAAGCAAAACACCGGGCTGACCGGCGCCATCATGAAATTGCCCAACGCAGCGATCGTCTTTGGGTCATTCGGTTCGGCCATACCCACCGTGACCGCCGCGCCAAACTTGAAGAGGGGAATTGCCTGGTAGCGCGCCGCCATCTCGGCCGGGAGCCGATCAACGATATCCTGCTGGAACAGGGATTTGCTCAGGTTGATGTAGGAGCACTGGAATTGTTCCGCCAATAGGTCGCCCGCCGTGTCCCGGTCCAGATAGCCTTCCTGCATGATGAACTGCGCAAACTTGATTGCATCGCCATCGGCGCTCTTGATCATGCCCTGCAACGATACGGACGGAATGTTGCATTTCTCCTGAAAGCGGGCAAGCAGCGGTTTGGTGAGCACTATCATCGGGGAGTTTTCCTCCGCTTGGCCACCAGCTTGCGTATGGTTTCCTGCGTAACACGCGCCTGGTCGCTTTTCAGATTCTTGCCTTCCGTGGCTGCCGGCGCCGTCTTCCTCCGTTTGGCCACCAGCTTGCGTATGGTTTCCTGGGTGACATGCGCTTGGTAGCCCCCCAGATTCCTGCCTTCCCTGGCTGTCAGCGCCGCCATGCGCTCAAGGTCGAAGCGGCCGTCCGCC
>MERG01000089.1:6240-7893 GCA_001771985.1 Betaproteobacteria bacterium RIFCSPLOWO2_12_FULL_62_13
CGCCGATCCAGCCTTGTCCGCGGCGCGTTGCGTTTGCGCCAGTCTGTCGCCGCACCGCCCGCAATAAATATCGCTCATGCCGCAGATAAAGCCGCAGCGGCAACGAACGTGGGCAACAGGCGCACCGCACGTTCCACAAAAAACATAACCAGCCCGATTATCATGTTTGCAGGCCATGGCTACCTCCAAGCCTCGATTTCGGCCACATAATCGCTCCAGGTTTCCGCTATCAGCTTGTACAATTCCTGGTCGGCATTGCTTTTCAGGATGAAATTCCGGGCGCCGCTGTCGAGGCATTCGTTAACAACATCCATGGTGTCCTGCGCCGACAGCATGATGACCAGCACCTTGTCATTTATCGCCATGATCCGCTTGAGGACTTCTATTCCATCGAGCTTTGGCATGCTGATGTCGAGCAGCACCAGATTCGGCGCAAGCTCCCTGAATAACGCCACTGCGCTCTCGCCATCGCCCGCTTCACCGACTACCTCGGCCCCGAGCGAAGACACGATCACTTT
This sequence comes from Betaproteobacteria bacterium RIFCSPLOWO2_12_FULL_62_13, assembly GCA_001771985.1. Taxonomy (GTDB): domain Bacteria; phylum Pseudomonadota; class Gammaproteobacteria; order Burkholderiales; family SG8-41; genus DSOT01. Next base: position 6,759 of record MERG01000089.1, read on the forward strand.
CAGCAAACTGCGGATGTGGGGCTCATCATCCACAATCAGCACCTGAATCTTGCGGTTTTCGATTTTTTCGTAAAAGCCGGCTTCACTTAAAGCGAGGGGCGTTGGCGACTCCCGCGAGAGTTGCAATGCGCGATCCTCGATGTTGGCCGTAACCGGCTCCGCGCGTTGCCCGATCGCCGCCATGCCCTGCGCCGTCAATTCAGCGCTATCCGCATCGAAATCGACGTAGCCGCCTTCCAGCAGCCCGTATTCCAGGCTGATGCGCGCCTTAAGATCCTCGAGGTTCGCCATCACGGGCACGGTCTTCAGACCCGTGGCGAAGCGCAGTTCCTCCGCAAAATCGATCGCCAGCGGGTCTTCCACCGCGATCACCAGCGCGTATTCGGTCCGGATCAGCGGCAAAACCGTGTGCCGGTGCGCAAAGCTCGCTTTCATCAGCTTCAGGGCTTCGGCTTCGATCCTGAAGTCCCGCACGTTGATGAGCGGAATGCCGAGCTTGTCCGCCAGTGTTGCCAGGATCTGGCCGCGCGACACGACCCCGCATTCCACCAGTACTTGGCCCAGCGACCGGTGCTGTTTCGCCTTCTGCGCAGCAAGCGCCTGGTCCAACTGCTCCTGCGAGAGGAGCTTGGATTTCAATAGCAACTCGCCCAGCCGCACGTTGGGGCGAGGCTTCTGCGCATCGAGCGCCCGCGTGAGCGTCTCGCGCGAAACAATGGCGTGATCGCTCGGGTACTTGCCCAACGGTTCGCTGCTCAACGCCGCCTGTTTGTCCAGCGCCGCAGCCAGTGCGGGGCTCGGCCTCACGTTTTTGGCCACGAACGTGTCGTCGACCAGCCGCCCGATCCGGACTTTGCCGAGCGCCGGTTCGGGAATGAAGCACCCCAGGAACGACGACGGTTTCTTTTCGACCAGAAAGAGAAACAACCCGATCTCGTTCGTGACGAGGCCGTACGTCTTCCCGCGGAACTCCTTGCCGTTCTTGAACTGGACCCAGAAATCCCTTTCCCCGACAACCTCGGCGTTCGCCGCTACGATCGCCCGAACCGCGGTCGTATCAGGGCGCAGCGCGAAGGGGTGCAACAGCCGAACGCTGTGCAACTGTTCGAACGTAAACCGCTGTGGGCAATTCGAG
>MERG01000090.1 GCA_001771985.1 Betaproteobacteria bacterium RIFCSPLOWO2_12_FULL_62_13
CGCAGGAGGAGTTGCACCTGTTAGAGGACAGACTTCACCGCTTACAGCAGAGCTATCCGCTGGGCGCGAAGGGTTTCACCAAAGCGGGGATTCGGAAGATGATTGCTCGGCTGCATGAAGAACTTGCGCTGTATGAAGGCAGCCTAGAGATTCACGAGACCGATCCCGCATAATTGACGATCGGATCTTGGCTGTGAGTGGGTAGTAGATCACTGCCTAACCAACCCGCTACACCGCCGCCGGCTTGCGGTTCGGGGTGAACCAAAAGGTCTCGGTTTTGGCGCCCAACGGTGAGCGGGAGCGTTAACGCAGCCAAATAGACTCTACCCAGTGGTGCGCCGTTTCGCGCCGACCGGGGAGCCGGAGATCGAACCGATCCGGCGATCCGATTCAAAGCCTGCAGTCAGTCGAGCGAGATGCCGGCCCGCTTGCCGACGTTTGCGATGCGGCTGCGCTCGGCCTTGATGAACGCCAAAAATTCGGCGGGGGTTTCGGGATTGGGTGTGGCGCCGTTCCTGCTCATCGCCTCGCGCGCATCCCGCGCTGTGAGCGCGGCGACGATTTCCTTCTGCAAACGCTTGACGATCGCCTGCGGGGTGCCCGCGGGCACTGCGATGCCCCACCACTGCACGATTTCGTAACCGGGCACGGTATCGGCGACCACCGGCAGCTCCGGCAATAATGGATCGCGCCTCGCGCCCGTGGCGGCGAGCACCTTGATGCGCCCCGCGCGCCCGTGCGGCATCGCCACCAGCGGCGAGGTAATGAGGAACTGGATCTGCCCGGCCAGCATGTCGGTGAGCGCGGGCGCCGCGCCCTTATACGGCACGTGCAGCGTATTGATGTTCGCGAGCACGTTGAGCATCGCGCCGGCAAGATGCGCCGGCGAGCCGTTGCCGGCCGAGCCGTAGTTGAGCTGACCCGGTTTGTCCTTCGCGAGCTTGACGAGATCGGCCACGCTGTTTACACCCAGTTTGGCGTTCACCGTCACGACATTGGCGACCCACGCGATGCGCGAGATTGCGATGAAGTCCCTGTCCGCATCGTATGGCAATACTTTCTTGAGCGCCGGCAAGGACGCAACAGTGGTCGAGGTCACCAGCAGCAATGTATAGCCATCGGGCGCCGCGTTCTTGCCGATCTCCATTCCGATGACGCCGCTCGCACCCGAGCGGTTGTCCACCACTACCTGCTGCTTCATCTGGTCCGCAAGCTTGCCGGCCACGATCCGCGCGAGAATATCCGGCGAGCCGCCTGCCGGGGAGGGCACGAGGAAACGGATCGGCTTATTGGGATAGATGTCGGCTGAGACGGCAGGGGCGGCTGCCGCGGCGAGCGCGAACGCGAAGGTAATTTGGCAAACGCGCGAAAACGCGCGTCCCTCCGAATGATTTTCCTGGATTCCGGATCGCGCTGTGCGCGTCCGGAATGACGATCTATCCATTTTCATGCGGCGACCTTTCCCGGATTCCGGATGGCGCTCTGCGCGTCCGGAGTGACGACCTATGCAAGTCCATCGGAGCGTCTTTCCTGGATTCCGGATGGCCCCCGGCTTCCTCCGGGGCTAACGGCAGGACCTCGCGTCCGGAATGACGATCTACCGTCCGGAATGACGATCTCTGCATTTTTGTCAGTAGTAAGCTGCCTTCGCGCCGGGCGGCGGCGAATAGCGGAAAGTGCCGCGCTTCAGGATCGCTTCCTTGCCGCCGTGTTTCTCGATGTGCGCCTGCTGGTCGGCTTTCGCGAGTTTGTCGACCGCTTCCGGATCGACGACTTTTCGAAGCCGCTCTTCGCATTCGGCGATGACCTCCTTGCAAGCGGGGTCACGGCCCAAGTCCATGCGCTCATACGGATCGGCCTCGAGATCGAACAGCATCGGCGGCAGCCCGACGTAGTGAATGTACTTGTATTTGCCGTGCCGGATCATGTATGAGCCGGTGAGCGCGCCCGCAGCGTGATACTCCGAGAGGATCGTGCGCTGCGGGGCAAATCCTTGCGCGATTTCGAGCAGTGAGTGCCCCGGCAGATCGTTGTCACGCGGGTCGGGTCGAGCGCCGAGCGCCTGCATGAAGGTCGGGAATCCATCCACCAGCGACACCGGCGTTGGGCACACGGTGTCTGCGGGCACTTGCGGTCCCGCCATGATGAGCGGAACACCCGCCGACTCCTCGTACATCGTCGACTTGCCCCACATGCCTCGCGTGCCGAGATTGTCGCCGTGGTCGCTTGTATAGATCACTCGCGTGTTTGCGGCGAGCCCCGTCTCTTCCAGCACCTTGAGAATCTTGCCGATGTTGTCGTCGAGAAAGGACACGAGCCCGAAGTAGGCCGCAACCGCGCGCCGCACCATCGGCGGGTCGAATGGTTCATCGAAGCACAGACACTTGCGCATGGCGTCGGTAAAGGGATGGCGCGGGCGCTTGTCGTGCTCATACATGTCGGGCCACGGCACCTTGTCCTCGGGATAGAGATCGTAGAACTCGGCTGGCGCGATCAGCGGAAAGTGCGGCGAGACGAAGCCCACGTAGAGCGCCCACGGTTTGCCGCCGTATCCGGGCGCCTGTTCCTTGAGCCAGCGCGCGGTGGTGTCAGCGATGCAGCGGTCGTAGTGCGTATATTCCGACTCGCCGCGGCCGGCCTCGGGCCCGAGCTTGGCGGAGCCCGGACGGCGCGGCAATTCGTCGCGGATGAGTCCCAGCAGATCGCCAACGCCCGCCACGATGTGCAGCGGCAGGATCTCCTCGTTGAAACCGTTCACTTTCGGATTCGACTCCTTGTAGTGGAGCTTCCCGATCGATTCCACGCGGTGCCCCTGCTCCATCAAGCGGTGGCCCCACGACGGGGCCTGCCCGCTGTAGGCAATCGCGTTGTCCCAGCAGCGCACCTGGTGCACGTAGCGGCCGGTGGCGAAGGACGCGCGCGCCGGCACGCAGATCGGGCAGTTGGTGTAGGCGTTGGAAAAACGCGTCCCATGCGCCGCCAGGCGGTCTAGGCTGGGCGTCTTGATCATGGGATGTCCGTAACAGCCGAGCACGCGCTTGTTGTGCTCGTCGGACATGATGAACAACAGATTCGCGGGTTGCATGCCGGGACTCGAGTCTTTCTCCAACGGCGTGGTGTTGTGGGTGATCGTTATCCTGCTGCTGCGCATCGCTACTATCGTCACGAGCATGCTGAAAGGCGGGCCGCTCAGGAAAGTGCCCGCGGAATTCTATCTGCTTTCTGGTTGGCAAGAGCGCGCAAGTCACGGTGCTCGCCGCGCATGGCGCAATCACTGCCACGCAATGGCTGACGACGCTTCCGCTCGCGGGGATCGCGGGAGCCGCATTCTTCGCCGGGCTGTGCATCCGGCACAGCATCGATGCCTTTACTTTCCCCCTCTGGGTGAAGCACGAGCGGTTGATGATCGTACTCGGGTTGCTGGCCCGGCAAGCCTATTCCGCGCTGCACCAGACATTCGTTTCAACACGATTCGACCCATTCAACCGAAATCGAGCCTGTGGGTTGCCCGCGTCTTGAACGCACGGCTAAGCGCGTTGTGCATCTGGCAGGGGCATGAATGCCGCTTGAATCAGTCGAACACCCAGACCTGCGATTGGCCGTTACTGCGAATAAGCCCCCGGTACATACCACGCGTCACATACGGCATTGCAAAACGACCGGCATGGTCCAAGGCGATCACTCCCCCTCGACCACCCAAGGCGGGAATGACAGTTTTTGTAACCTCCGTAGCGGCGCGGCCGACCGAAAATCCACAGTACTTGACTCGGGCGGCTATTTCATGTGCACAGACCGACCGGATAAAGGATTCTCCTGTCCCTGTTGCGGATACGGCGACGGACCCGTTGTCAGCATACGTACCGGCTCCGATGATCGGAGAATCCCCGATGCGCCCGAAACGTTTATTGACTAATCCTCCCGTGGACGTACCAGCGGCAAGATTGCCGTACTGATCAAGCGCAACAGCACCCACGGTACCAAGCTCTGTGTCCTCGGCCGGGTGGTCCGTCCCGGAGTCATGGTCGAGCTGCATGGTATGTGAATTCCTTATCCTCTGCAGTTGGCGTCGGCGCCCTGCGGTGATGAAGTAGGTCTGCTTAACAATCTTCAAGCCCTGCTCTGCGGCGAATTGCTCGGCCCCTTCCCCTGCCAACAGCACACCCTGACAGCAGCGCATGACAGCAACTGCGGCCTCGATTGGATTTTTGATTTTGCGAACACCAGCGACGGCGCCTGCAGACAGGGTCTTACCGTCCATCACCGCGGCATCCATTTCAACCCCGCCTCGATGTGTCAGAACAGAACCCCTGGCCGCGTTGAACAAGGGCGAGTCCTCAAGCACCTTCACAGCAGCGACCACTGCATCAATGGCGGTACCGCCCATCTTCAATACGCGATAGCCGCAAAGCAAGGCTTGCTTGAGGACCAGGCGAGATTTCCGTTCGCGTTGCCTTGCGGTCGGCCCGGCCGAAACATCACCCGCACCGCCATGCACCAGCAAAGTGAATTTAGCCACCGCGAATCGACGTCAGCCTAAAGCCCGTAATGAACAGTCGAGCACAAATTACGAATGCCCTTGATTACCGTAAGGGGAACATCGGCGCTGGTGCTTGGATTCCTGGCCAGCGGCACTCCTTGCCACTCCACGCGCAATGAACCAGCACGGCTATGAAATTCAATCAGCGTATGCATCTCCACCCTTGTCGGGTCAGCCACCAACCTAACCTTTGTCTCATCAAAACCCACCGTCGACAACGCCAACATCGCAGTAATGTTGCTGCTCTTCGGGAACCGGCTGGCTGCCTCGCGAGCGGAGCTTTCGAAGAAACACGTGGCCGCGCGTAATCCGTCAAGGTCGACCATCTTGGCTGCAGGTGTTCCCCGCCACGACTCGACCGGCTTGCTCTGTGTGATCGATACGGTGCCTTCACCTGCAAGCGCTGCGGCCGACATCCAATCGACGGCTGGCAGAGCACCGGAAGTGAGCAAGACTCGAGCTCCATGTTCCGCGGCACTCTCCAACAGCCGGTCAAAAAATACCTCATCAGTGAACGCCCCGATGCTCGCAACGAGGATATCGCGACCGCGCTGCACCACCTCCAGTGCATGGCATTTCAACGCCTCCTGCCCGGCGACCTCAACGGCAAGATCAAATTGCGCGGCATTAAACCTTGCCGCATCTTCTGTGAAAGTGATCGTCGGGTCGCAGGCAAGCTGATGACCGGCTGCACGATATTCCTGGGCAAACTGTTCGAGCACGGCCACAAGCCGGGCATTACCTGCGCGCCCTGCAATGATCCCGTCCGCTACCACCTGACCGATTGCACCAAAACCGATCATCCCTATTCTCAGCGGCTGCTGGTTTATTTTCTTCACGACGCGCTACCCTTCCGCGTTATCTACTTGACCGCCGAGGTAGGCGGCCTTGATGCGTGGATCTTCACGAAGTTCCGCAACGGCTCCATTCGCAACAACCCGCCCAAGTTCGAGTACTGCCACGCGATCTGCGATTGCGAGTGCTTTACGGGCATTTTGCTCCACCAGCAATACGGTCACCTCCCCACTCGGTATCGAGCGAATTATCCGAAATATTTGGGACACTGCCTTAGGCATTAATCCCATCGACGGCTCATCCAGCAGCAAAATCTTGGGCCGAGCCATCAGCGCCCTGCCAATCGCGACCATCTGGCCTTCCCCACCCGAGAGTGTGCTCGCCCGCTGGTGGTAACGTTCCCGGAGCACGGGAAATATGCTCACAACTCTTTCGATGTCACGCTCAACCTCGATACGATCCTTCCGTTGCAGCGCGCCAATGCGCAGGTTTTCTCCGACGCTGAACTCCGGGAATAGCCGGCGCCCCTCCGGCACCAGGGCAATGCCAAGGCGGGCCCGTGCAAATGCCGGCAATCCACCGATCGCACGTCCGTCGAGCCGTATCGTGGAGTTCTGACCCGCCAATCCAATAATACTGCGCAGCAGCGTCGTCTTGCCTGCCCCGTTTGCGCCAAGCACGGCGTAAATCCCTCCCGCCGGGACTGAAAGCGAAACACCGTTCAGCGCGTGAACGTGGCCATATCGAACATGAAGATCGACCAGTTCAAGCATCGTCGCTCCTGCCGAGGTAAGCTTCGATGACCACTGGATCGTTCACCACGGTTTCCGGAGGACCCTCCGCGATTTTGTGGCCCCCATCCAGCACTGCAAGCCATTCGCAAAGTTCTGTGGCAACCGGTATGTTGTGCTCGATGAGCAACACCGTCACGCCTTGAGCTCTGAGTCTGCGAACGAGATCAATCTGAGACTGAATTTCTTTCTGCGACAATCCGGAAAAAGATTCGTCGAGCAACAGGAGTCGTGGTTTAAGGCCGAGCGCGCGCGCGATCTCGAGCCGGCGGAGTAACCCAAGCGGCAGGTTCTTCGCGAGCTCTTTCTCATGCGCCTCGATACCGGCTTGGCGCAGGCATTCCCGAGCGGCCTCCAGGTATCCGCTCCGGTCGTAACGGCGGAGTCCGCGCAGAAAATCCGTTCCCTCACGGGCGCCAATTGCGGCGAGCACGTTCTGAAGCACGGTTAGTTCCGAAAACGGCCGAACTATCTGAAACGTGCGTCCTACGCCAAGCTTGGCAATCTCATGCGGCTTGCGACCTTGTATCGGCTGCCCGTTTAGCCGTATCTCGCCCAGCGTCGGACTAAAAATGCCGGAAAGCAGGTTAAAGAACGTGGTCTTGCCGGCGCCGTTCGGGCCAATTACTCCGTAAATGCATCCGCGAGGAATATGGAGGTCTACTTCATCAATGGCAGCAAGCCCTCCAAATTGCTTGCGCAGGCCGCGAACGGAGAGCACTAAATCGTCTTCAGGCAACTGTTTTACGCAAGTGTGCACGGAAGAATGAGCCAAGTGTCGTGACTGAGCGCCATAGCCGACTGTCATTGCCAAGCAACCCCTTGGGTTCGAAGAACATCATAAGCACAAGCAGCCCACCGTAGATCAGGTTGCGATAGTCCTGCACGAAACGGAAGATTTCGGGTAACGCGGTAAGCAGCGCCGCGCCGAACAACGCGCCGCGGATCGTTCCAACCCCGCCGAAAACAACCATCACCAGGACATATATCGAGGGCAGAAACCCAAAGTCATAGGGGGTGATATAGTTGATAAAGTGCGCGTAGAGCACGCCACCCAGACCTGCGTAAGTCGCGCCAATCACGTAGGCGTAAAGCTTGAAGCGCGGTGGATATGTGCCCAGCATCCCCGCAGCCAGTTCATCCTCTCTAAGGCTTTCCCAAGCGAGTCCGATCCACGAGCGGACAAGGCAGCGAACGCTGATGCCGACAAGAACGACCGCGCCAATTACCAGAAACAGGTAGCCCAGCTTCGAAACCGGCTCGCCGTACACCACGGGGACCGGTATCTTGCCGATACCAACCGGTCCACCAAAGTAGGGCAGATAAATCAATAACGATTCGAATACGAACACGAGCCCGATCGACATAACCGCGAGCGAATCTTCCCGTGCTCGTAACGACGGCAAGCCCGCGAGAAATCCTATCAACCCGGAGCCCGCCAGGGCCCAAGGCAGAGCCTCCCAAAAACTGAAGGCGTATTGAGTCGTAAGGAGGGCCGAGATATAGGCTCCCGCCCCCATGTACATGCAGATGCCGAGATTGAAGAGTCCCGCATACCCTGTCAGGACATTGAGGCCCTGGGCGACGATCATCCACACGCCCATCAGCGTGAGGACGGTAAGTTGATAGTCGCCCAGCACGCTAGCTCTTTCCGAGCAGCCCTTGCGGCCGCACCAAGATCAACAGGACGAGGAGAAGCATCGCAATGCCATCACGCGATAACGGAATCTGCGTGTAGGTCGTGACGATGGTCTCGGTAATGCCGAGGATGAAAGACGCGATCGCGGCACCCGTCATGCTTCCAAAACCGCCAATTACGATGAGCGCCAGCCCCTTATAGGCAACCATGTCACCCATAGTGGTGTAGACGGCGTTATAGAGCACCGCCACCATCACGCCGCCGAAGGCAGCGATCGCGGAACCAACGACAAATACGGCGAATACACACTGATTCGCGTTGATGCCCATGGCCTGGGCCGTTTCCAGGTCCTGTGCGACCGCCCGGATCGCGAACCCCATGCGTGTCCTCTGCAGAAAAAGCCAAAGCGCCGCAAACACCAGCGCCGTGCCGATCCATATATAAAGATCGACACCCGAGGCCTGCGCGCCTTCCCAGCCGTACCGGGTCTGCAGCGCGGGCACGTCAAAAGGAAGTTGGTGCGGGCCGGCCAAAATGCGAAATAGGTCTGACATGCACACCAGCAGCCCGATCGAAGCGATCAGGATCACGATTCTCGGTTTCGCGAGCATCGGCCGGTAGACAAACCGTTCAATGGCTCCACCCAGAATGCCGGCGACCACCATCGCGCCGATCAGCGCAAGCACGAAGTTACCGGCCAGCCCGTAAAAATAAAGACCAAGATAGGCACCCGCCGCGTAAATCACGGCGTGCGCGATATGCAGGATGCGTAACACACCATAGATCATGGCCAAACCGACCGCGATCATGGCGTAAACCGCGCCCAGCGACAGGGCGTTAACAAGCTGCTGCGCGAGGATTCCCGTGCTCATCGGAGATTGGGCCAAGCGCGACGGACGAAGGCACGGCGGGCTCTCCCGCCGTGCCGCGTCCTCACTTGTAGTACCTGTACCACGGGCGCGGATCGATCAGTTGTGGATCATCGACGACACGCACGAGCCGAATGTCCTTAACCTTGGAGTCCCAGCGCCCAAGAGCAATCGGCAGCATCGGTTCCCGCAGCTCCGTGTAGGACACGTTGATGCCGGAGACATTCATGAAGGATTTCGTGGCGGCGAGCGCCTTGCGGACGCCCTCCCGAGTTTCACCACCGCGTTTGATCGCATCGAACGTCAACCGGGCCGCGTCGTACGTGAGCCCGGCTTCGTGGGTCACGATGGGCGTCTTGTAGGTATCCTGCCAGCGCTTATGAAACGCCTTGGTGAACGGATGATCCGTCGGCACGAGGAATTCCAGGGTACCGATGGTCCCGTCGCCAAACTGCCCGATGCCCGTATACCAATCGATCTCGTTCATATCACAACCGAGATAGAGCTGCGCCTTGGGGAAAACGCCGAGCTCCCAGCCCTGGCGGCCAATCGCCGTCAATACGGGACCGAATCCGCTTGCGAAAACGGCGTCAACGTTAAGGTTCTTCACTTCGGTAAGGAAAGCGCGGAATTCCCGTTCCGAAGGAGCAACCGCCTTCTTGTAAAGAACTTTGCCGCCCAGCTTCTCCAGCGCCTTCTCCGCCCCGTTGATGATCCCGCGACCATACTCCTCATCCTGCATGAACAGAGCGAACGTCTTTTTCCCCGCCTTCACGGCCTCATGGCCCATTACCCAGCCCTGCACGTCCGCGACGCTCGCCCAGCGGAACACCCATTCGTGGCCTTTCACGACGCCGACCGCGTTCGAATAAGCGACCACCATCGGCGTCTTGGCCGCGTTGACCACGGGAGCCGCGGCAATGCTGGTGAGAGACAACGATCCGTTTACGATCGCGATTACCCTGTCCTGCTCGATCAGCTTGCGTACGACCGTGACCGCCTCCGCGCGGTTGCCTCGATCATCGTAAGAGACCAACTCGACTTTCTTGCCGTTAATGCCCCCCGCCCCGTTGATCTCACTGACTGCGAGATCGGCGCCTTTCTTGGCATCGATTCCGAGTCCCGCGAATGGGCCGGTAAGAGGCGCGAAAAAGCCGATCTTCATCGTGTCGGCCGCCTGCGCTGGAACACAAATCAGCAGGGCGAATGCGAAAGCGACGAGCGAGCCCGCCCAAAAGGCTGTTGATGTGTGGTGCTTCACGTTGCCCTCCTTTACAGTTTGGTTGGAAATCGGTCAAGTGCTGCCTGGATCCCTGGACCTGCTGTGCGCCCTGCTTCGACCCGCGGTGTCGTACTCCTATCGATTTCATCGGCAAACGGAGTAGCCCTGGTACTCGGCACATGGCCTGCTTCAGGGAGCACCCCCAACATTTCTTCTCGGCGCGTAAATTTCTCCCGGGGTTTGCCGCATGCGCGCCGCGGGCGACCTCCGCCCGGTCGATCGCAAGCCAATCCGCATAACTCACAATCCGCACGCCGCGCATGTCAAGCAGGTGCCGCAGACCCGTCGCGCCAGGTTTAGGCATTTGTTCCAACCGATCGATGTCACCCATGAGCGATTGCACGGTCGCCACGCTGTCGGCACGATTGGTGCCGATAACCCCGCTCGGGCCCCTCTTGATCCAACCCGTTGCGTAGAGCCCGACTTCGATGGTTTCATGCCCGATGATCCGCCCGTCGCGGTTGGGAAAGATGCCACGCCGCTCGTCGTACGGTACACCCGGAATCGAAATACCTTTGTAGCCCACACTCCGGAAAAACAGCCCGCAGTCGAGCGCACTGCGCACGCCAGTATCGATCGCAGTCTGCTTAAAGGGCGCACCCTCGAGCCGGTTTTGCGCGAGCACGACCCGCTCGACACGGCTCCGTCCCTCCAGCGCCGCTGGGCTTCGTAAAAAATGAAAGAAGATGCGCTTGGGTTGCGTTGCCCGGCGCGCCGCGAAACTACGGAAGAGCTCAAGGTTCTTCGGGCCTTCCCGGTTCATCTTGTCGGCAAGTTCTCGCTCGCTCGCAGGATTCAGTTCGAGATCGGCGGGATTGCCAAGCGCGTCGCATCCCGGGATCTCCCCGAGTTCTTTGAGCTCCTTGGCGGTGAACTTGGCCTGTGCGGGCCCGCGCCGGCCGATGATGTGAACCGTCCGGATCCGACTTTGCATCAACGCTTCCAGCGCGTGCTCCGCAATATCGGTGTGGGCCAAGTCCTCGACCCGTTTTGCGAGGATACGGCAGACATCGGCGGTCACGTTGCCTTGGCCGATAATTACGGCAACCTCCTGCGAGAGATCAAAGCCGCGATCCCGGTAATCCGGATGGCCATTGTACCAACCGACGAACTCGGTCGCGGTATGGCTACCGCGGAGATCTTCACCGGGAATATCAAGTCGGCGATCGCTTTCCGCACCATAGGCAAAGATCACAGCGTGATAAAGCTCCCGTAATTCTTTCACGCTCACAATATGCCCGATCTCGACATTTCCGAAAAACGCGAATCCAGGCAGTCGCGCGATCTTGTCATAAACGAGGATTGGCTCCTTCAGCTTTGGATGATCCGGAGCAACGCCGTTGCGGACGAGGCCGAAGGGCACAGGAAGCCGCTCAATCATATCGACGCGGACCGCGCGGTTGCTTTTGAGAAGCGCCTCCGCTGCATAGAAACCCGACGGGCCGGAGCCCACGACCGCGATCTGCAGTGGATTGCCGGCGGTTCCGAAGTCAGTCACGGTTTCGCCTTCGCAGCAAGCCAAGCTATTGCGCGCAACCCAAACACGCGACGGAGTGCAGGCGCTATGGCAACGAATATTCCCAGGGCGAGCAGCACGGCGCTAATCGGCCGCTCAACGAAGATAGTGAAACTTCCTTGTGAGAGGATCAACGATTGCCGCAGCGAGGTTTCCATGAGCGGGCCCAGCACGAAAGCCAGCACGAGCGGCGCCAGACTGTAGCCGAATTTGTCAGCGAGATAACCGAAGATCCCGAACCCCAGCATGACGAAAATGTCGACTGGGTTGTTGTTGACACCGTATGCCCCGACAATGCAGGCGAGCGTGATCACCGGGATCAGATAACTAGTCGGCATGCGCGCCACCTTTACGAACAGTCCGATGAGCGGCAGGTTCAACACGAGAAGCATTAGGTTGCCGATGAACATGCTGGTGATTAGACCCCAAAACATTTCTGGCTTCTGAGCGAGGAGCATCGGCCCCGGTGTAATACCGTGGAGCATGAAAGCACCCAACATGAGCGCCATGACCACATTCGCGGGCAGCCCCAGTGTAAGAAGTGGAATAAAACCGCTCGAGGTCGCCGAATTGTTGGCTGATTCAGGAGCCGCCACGCCTTCGATCGCGCCTTTACCGAAACGTTCGGGATGGGGCGAGCGGCGCTTTTCGACAGCGTATGCTACGAAGCTTGAAATCGTTGCCCCCGCACCCGGCAAGATACCGACCAGAAAACCGACCAGCGTCCCTCGCAGAATCGCCCCAATCGACAGGCGCCATTCATCACGATTTGGAAGCAACTCACGTAATCTTGTTGGCGTTTTCGCTATCTCGTCGATAGCAAGCCGCCGCTCAACCATGGCGAATACTTGCGACAGGCCGAAGAGCCCCATAACCATCGGGACCATCTCAATGCCGCCTTGCAGTGAGAGCGTGCCGAAGGTGAAGCGCGCTTGGCTTCGGACAGGATCAAGCCCTACGGTACCAAGGAGCAGGCCGAAAGCGGCCATTGCTAACGCTTTTGGCCAAGAGATACCCCCAAGAAAGCTGACCAGTGTAAGTCCGGTGAGCGTGAGCGCAAAGTATTCCGGCGGGCCGAAGTCCAGCGCGAACTCGGCTAAAGGCGGCGCGAGGAAAATCAGACCGACTAGCCCCAACGTGCCGGCAATGAATGACCCGAAGGCCGCTATGCCCAGCGCGGCCCCGGCGCGCCCGCGCTTTGCCATCTCAAAACCCTCGATGCAGGTCATGACCGCGGCTGATTCTCCCGGGACCCGCAACAATATCGACGTCGTTGAGCCGCCATACATCGAACCGTACCAGATTCCTGCCAGCATGATCAGGGCTGAGGTCGGTGGTATCCGATAGGTGATGGGGAGAAGCAACGCGATCGTGGCCGCTGACCCAAGACCGGGGAGCACGCCGACCAGCGTTCCGAGCAGCACGCCGATGAAACAATAAGCGAGGTTCGCGGGCTCAAGCGATACCGAGAATCCGAGGGCCAAGCTGCTCAAGATATCCACGGACGCGCCTCAGAATCCCAAGAGGCCGGACGGCAAAGGCATTCCGAGCCGAGTGAACAGTAGGTAACACGCGGCTGCGCCCCCAGTAGCTGAAATAATCGTTGGTGCCCAACCCACATTGCCCAGACGAAGCAGCACTACAAGCAACACGATGGTGCACAATATGAATCCCACCGTCGGCAGGAGCCAGGCATAGGCGGCAATCATCGCGGTCAAGATCGACACGCGTGCCACGCTGCCGGGTTCAGCCTGTGCCTTGTCTGCCTCGAGCGTCCTGCTGCTGAGGGCAAACGCGGCGAACAGTATAAGCGCCACGGCGATGACAACGGGGAAAAACCCCGCGCCAGGCTCACGCAAGTTGCCAAACGGAAGGCCAGTTCCTGCGTAAAGCGCGAAAAGCCCCGCGCCAATCAGCGCGGCACCGAAAACAGATTCGCCACGCGGTGCGCTTCGCATTAAATGCGATGCCGCGGATCAAGAGCTTCGTAATGACCCCAAACGTGGGCGAAAAACTCGTCGTACCGCGCACCGGTCATCACGCTGCGCACTTCGGCATCCGATACCGGCTCGACCTTGCCCAGCCGTGCCGCATACCAGTGCAGCCGTGCCGTTTCCTCGAGCGCGAACAAGGAAATGCACACGTTTTCGATAGTGTCTGATGTCACCACGACACCGTGATTTTTCAAAACAACCGCACAACCTTTGCCGATGGCTTGGGCAACCATTTTGCCGCGCTCCGGCGTGTCAAGCTGCTTGTCGAATTCGAGGATCGGTACCTTGGGCGCAAATATGGCGCCGCGATTGCCAACCGGCAGGATGTTTACACCCGCAATGCCGAACGCCGTCGCCATGGTAGGGTGCGCATGCACGACCGCGTTCACATCCGGGCGCACCTTATAAACCTCAGTGTGGGCGTAACGCTCGTCGACCGCCTCGATGCGCCCCTCAATGAAATTGCCGTCAATGTCCACCGTGACGATATCGTCGACATCCGTGTTAGCCAGGCTGCGCCCTTCGGCGTGGATGTGACCAAGAATAAGAACGTGGTTGGTCCCAGGCACGCGACAGCTGACGTGCCCCTTGGTTATCGGCCACAGGCCGCCGGCTGTGATGATGCGGTGTACCTTCGCAAGACGCTCCTTGAGAGTAAGGACCTGGGTTTCATATCCAACATGCGGCGGAGTGAGTTGGTTCATTGCGATCTCCTTGAGCGCGTTAGGGCTTGTCCAGGTCAGTCGACGCGGGCGCCGGACTGCTTGATGACCTTTGCCCATTTCACGATTTCCGTCCTGACGTGGGCGGCGAACTCCCCGCGGGTGCTGCCGACGGCGACGCTGCCGGCCTTGATGAGCTGCTGCTTCATGTCCGCGGCCTGCATGATCTTCACGATGCGCGAGTTGAGCAGATTGAGCATGTCGTCTGGTGTTCCCGCGGGCGCGAGCACCCCGTACCACTGGCTCGACTCGTAGCCCTTGAGTCCCGATTCCGCGATCGTCGGCAGCTCGGGCGCTGCCGGCAGGCGCGACGCGCTCGTCACCGCGAGCGCTCTCAGCCGACCCACCGTGACGTGAGGCACCGCGAAGATCGCGGCGGGGAACATGATGCCCACTTCCACGCTCAGGACACCGGTGAGGGCGGGGCCCGATACCTTGTACGGGACGTGCAGCAGGTTGACCTGCGCCATAATCTTGAAGAGCTCCGCGGCGAGGTGCGGCGTGCTTCCGCTTCCCGCCGAGCTGTAGTGCACTTCCCCCGGCCGCGTTTTTGCGAGCGCAACGAGTTGCGCGACGGACTTCGGCGGCAGCGACGGATGCACGACGAGGATGTTCGGCGCGAGGGCGATGAGGCTGATCGGATCGAAGTCCTTCACCGGATCGAACGGAACCTCACTGTAAAGGCTTGGGTTGGTGACGAGGCCCGCGCCCGTAAGAAGCAGGGTGTAGCCGTCGTTGGGCGCTTTCGCAGCGATCCCGGTGCCGATGTTGCCGTTGGCGCCGCCGCGATTTTCGATAATGATGGATTTGCCGATGCTGTCGGCGAGTTTCTGGCCGAGAATGCGGCCCATGGTGTCTACGCCGCCACCCGCGGGAAAGGGCACGATCATGCGGATCGGACCGGCGGGATAGCCTTGGGCGGAAGCATGCCCGCCCGCGGCAGCGAGCAGCGCGACGGCACTGACTACCTGCACAAACCGGCGATGCGAGCGTCTCATGGTTTCCTGCTCCTTATACGTGCAATGAACGCTGGTTCAGATACAAGACGTCCAGCTCGGCTCGCGCCATCTGATCAATACTACATTCACGGTCCTTTCCAGTGCACCGGCCAACGTGGAAAGGACCCCAGGAGATGTAGCTTTCGGCGCGAACACTGCATGAAACGAACCGATCACGGGATCCATGCCGTTCTCTTTGAGCGCTGGAATCCCGCTGTACAGTGCGGAACGCATGGGCTACCCCCTCAATTAATGCTTCGGAGCGCTTATCTTTACTTCTTGGTGCCCGCCCTCATGCCAAGTTCGTCGATGAGTCGGCGATAAAGCCCGTCCTGCTGGGTGAGAAATCGCGCAGTGTCCTTCTGGTTCATGTAGGCGACACCAAGGTTTGCCGAAGACATCCGCTGATTGAGTTCAGGCTCTTTCATTGTCTTTGCTATGGCGCCCTCCAGCTTCGCCTGTATCTCGGCGGAAGTTCCCTTTGGTGTGAATACAATATGGAACGAGCCGATCACGAGGTCCACGCCATTCTCGCGAAACGTCGGAATATCGTTGTAAAGCGGAGAGCGTCTGTCGGCGGCAACGCCGAGGATGCGCACTTTTTTCGCCTCGGCAAGGGACTTGTACGAAACCGGCACCGCCACATGCGCCTCAATGTGGCCGCCCGCCAGCGCGGCGACCCCGTCAGAGTCCCCTTTGAATGGAACATGAACAGCCTTCACATTGGCCGCCTTTGCGAAGCCCCCTGCGAAGATCTGCGCCGAGGCTCCGGGGATCATGCCTAAGCGTAACTTGTCAGGGTTTTGCCGGCCATGCGAAACGAGGTCTGCAAGGGTCTTCCATGGCGCATCATATTTGACCGCCAGCGCCATCGGATCGATGTTGACCACCGAAATCGCAATGTAGTCGTTGAGATTCGTCGGCGTCGGAACCGTATACTGAGCGGTGACGACCGCGGTCGAGAAGAAACCGAGCATATAACCGTCGGGCGTTGCCGCTGCGACTTCTTTCGCGCCCAGCACCCCCCCAGCACCTGGTTTATTCACAACCACTACGGGCTGACCCAGATGCTTCGGCAGATACTGCGCTACGACTCGCGCAGTCAAGTCAGTACGACCACCGGGCGGGAAAGGCACGACCATGCTGACTGCTTTTGTTGGATAAGCTTGGCCGAAACCATCGCCCGCGAGCAATGTAAGCAATGCGAACGTGCCTAGCGCCATCAAGCGTGCAATCGATTTCATAACCCTCCTCCTTTCATTCCTCTGACTTCACGTTAGCGCGACAGCGGCGGCAGTCCGTATTTCGCCCAATCGCGTATCACCCGGTCGAGCAGGTCCTTCGATGGCGCCGACCGCTCGGGGTACACATGCTTGCGGGTCGCATCGATGCCCAGCTTGCTCCCGTAGTTACAGGTATCGCGCGGCATCGAAGGATCAAGGCTTATCCCTGTCGCATCGCGCCATACGACGAGGTCCCGTTGCGGTTGGACGCGCGTAGCGAGGTGCCATTGCACGTCGTCATCGTCGTAGATATCGCAATCGTCCTCGACGACAACCACAAGTTTTGAACGATTCGGGTACGCCGTCCACACGCCGCTCATCACGGTGCGCGCATGTCCCGGAAACTGGGGCCTAATACGAACCACAACGTGCATCTGGCACGACATGGGATGGACATAAACATCAAGCACCCCGGGAATGCCCATACCTCTGAGCGCTCCAAGCAGCAGCGACTCCATGGCGATATCTTTGATGCAGCTTCCCTCCGAGGGCGGCATCTGCTCCTGAAAACCTTGATGGATCGTGCCATCACGGTAGGTGAGCGCAGTGATTTCGATTACCGGCGATCGAATCTGCGGGCCCATATGCCCGAAGAACTCGCCAAAAGGTCCCTCAGGCTCGCGCGTACCAGGTTGCACGATCCCTTCGATGACCATCTCGGCATGGGCCGGCACCATCAGGTCGATCGTCTCGCATTTCACGACTTCGACCGGTTCTCCAGCGAGACCTCCCGATACCGTAATCTCGTCGACGCCATACGGCACCCGGCCGACAGCGGTCATGGCAACATACGGTGGCGGGCTGATCACCACCGCAATGTCCATCGGACGGTTTTCGGACTCGTATTTTTGATGAATGATCGAGGAATCCTTGGCTGCCTGGATCAGCACCCCGACCCGGTTCGGTCCCTGAATCATTCCCCGATAGACTCCGCAATTCTGTATGCCGGTTTCAGGATCTTTTTGAATTACACAACCGGCCGACAGATACGGCGCAGCGTCTTTTCCCGGCGTCCAGGTGGGGATGGGAAAAGCGGTCAGATCCACCTTTTCTCCTTTCCGGATATTCTCTTTGCAGGGCGCGGATTCGGCTTCCACCTCCTTTACCGGCACCGGGTTCGCGAGCGCATGCACCCAATTCGCATGAATGGCCGCCTTGTCGATCATTCCGTTCACAATCGGAATGCCAAGCGCCATCGCATACATTTCGCGCGTGGCCCCGATTGAGTTCGTCACGACGGGGGTCGAGAATCCCTTTACGTCGTCGAACTGGAGCGCGTAACGGCGCTCTGGCGACTCACGCATGACCTGGCGCGTAATGCACGCGAGCTCCCAGTCCTTGTCTATGGGCACGCTCACGTGTTTGAGCAGCCCATTTGCCTCCAGATGGGCAAGCCAGGCACGAAGATCCTTGAACTGGGTTGCGGCACGGTGCATTTTCTTCCTTAGGTGCGAAACGGGATGCCCTTGGGCGCTAATCGCAGCGGGGCTCACGATCAATCCTGGGTGACGCTGGTCTCTGCATAGCCGAGTTCTGCCCGCCGTTCTTCGGCTCCCGGCAGCGGTTCCTGCTTCGTATCGATTACCGGGAACGTGGCTGCACGTTCCGCGTTCATAGCTATCCAGTGTTTCCTGTCCTCGGGCAGCTCATCGGCCGAAAAAATCGCCTGCACGGGACACACGGGAATGCACGCCATGCAATCGATGCACACGCCCGGATCGATGTAAACCATCTCGTCGTCGGCATGGAAACAAGCCACCGGGCAAACCGAGACACATTCCGTGAAGCGACAGCCGCGGCAGTTATCGGTAACAACTATGGCCATTTTTGCGCTCTCCTTACGCGCTTGCGCGCTCCTTAGCTGGTACAAGATTCCTGCGCCGTCCCGCCGCATCCTCGCCAAGCTTCTTCACCCACCTGCGGTACTCGACCTGGAACTTATCCGACCGGATGTGGAGCTCTTCTTTGAGATCCAACGGGAGGCGATAGGGGCGTTGCGCCTCAACCTGACGCCGGTCCTGCGCGAACACCTGATCCTGACGGTAATCGATCCGCTCTTGCGTAAGCTCTTGCCCGAAGTTGATTGCAACAATGAGCCATACGATGCATTCGTCTTCTTCGATTGGTGTAGTCGTGAGGAAGGTGCAGAAGCGTTCGGTCTCTCCAGTGCGCTTCGAAAAATACGCCGTCCCGGGGCGCGAACAATGGAAAGTGTATCCCGCGTTCACGGGAATGCCCCGATGATCGCCGTATGGCTGAAAAACCATGATTTCGCTCGTGTGAAGGCCGTCGGGCTTCACATGAACCTCGTAGTCCTCGATCTCGTCGGGATCCTGCGGATTACCGTTCAAGTTCGCGTGTACCCATGGGAAATGCGTGACATCGAGGAAGTTTTCGACCGCCCGCAGTGCATTCGCCCTGAACGGATAGGGGCCGGCGTAGAACTTGCGGAACTCATTGTCTTCCCACTCCCGGAAAGGCGGCACGTCTTGCAGCGGATCGCCTATCGAGACCCATATAAAGCCGTAGCGCTCTGCGGCACGATGCGGAAACGCCCGAGCTTTGAGAGGCGGGACCTGTTTCGGATGCGCGGGAATCCTGGTGCATTTGGCCTCGCAGTCATACTCCCAGCCATGGTACGGGCAAACGAGCTTGCCGTCGCGCACGGAGCCCTCCGAGAGCCGAGCACCGCGGTGACGACAGTAATCCTTCCATGCCATTACCTGCCCGCTCGAACGCCAAAGCACAAGCTCAACGCCGAGTAATTTCACCTTCATGATGTGACCTTCGGCGAGGTCTTTCGAACGCGCGACAACGTGCCAGTCGTCAACCAGCGCAAGGTAATCGGCCGATTGCGTATCCCACTTAATACTGTCGATCTGCAGCATATAACCTCCGCTACGATGCGAGTTTCAGCAGGCGCCAAGCGTTACGTAATTGTTTCTGCTTTTGCAGATTGTCCCGGTCGCGCGAATGGATTGCGCGGCTTCTCGGGGGCCGGCGCTGTCACGACCCGGCAGAGCATCCCTTTCAGTGCGCTCGATCCGAGCGCAATGTCACAAGTAGTTGGGTCGTCATCAACCAACACGTTGGAACACACCTCAAACACACCGCGGTCTGGCCCCGGCCACTCCGGCAGCCACCAACCGTGGGGTATCGATACCACTTTCGGGTGGATTTGGTCGCTGGGGATGCATTTCATGCGCAGTCGCCCGCGCGCGGTCTCGATCCACACATAAGCACCACTCTTAATGCCGAGCGCCTGCGCCGTATCGACGTGCATCTCAGCGATCGGCTCGGGTGAGAGCATACGCAGTGACTTGATCTGGCGACCTTGCGAATGCCAATACATGGGCTGTTTTGCGCCGGTGTTGAGAATTAACGGGTACTGCCGATAGCGCTCGGGCGTGGAGACCGGGCTTTCCGGGGGCTCGACGTGATTTGGCAGGGGATCGTAGCCCCACTCCTCCATCTGCGTGCAGTAGATCTCGAACTTCCCGGTCCTGGTGCCGAATCCCATCTTTTCATACTTGCGATATTCGACCGGAATTTCGACGCCATGCGGGCGTTTCTTGAGCTCATCCCACGTGATCCCCGAAGGCCTGAGCGCTTGGTTCGCGAATCTGTCGAGCGCCGGAAAATACTCCTCGAAGCCGAGCTTGCGGCCGAGCTCGATCGCAACCTCCCAATCCGACTTACGCTCACCGATGTCTACAAGCCTCTGCGACACAGTGTCGAGGTAGGTTGCGCCCGGCCCCTTGGTATGCAGATGTAGACGCGGTTCGTCGCGCTCCAGATTCCCGGCTGCCGGCAGCACGATGTCCGCAAGTTCCGCGGTCGGGGTCATGAATATGTCAAGCACGACGAGTAAATCGAGCTTCTTCAATGCACGGATGATGCGCCCCGTGTTCGGGAAGCAAGTCACCGTATTGTTGCCGAAAATCACCCAGGCCCGAACCTGGTAAGGTTTGCCAGTATCAATCGCCTGAATCAACGATGGTGGATGAGCATACGCATAAGGCGTGAGATTGATCGCCTTGTAGCGGTCGCCACCGATACGCTTTGCTGCCTGCCCGGGCGAGAGCTTGTCCCATAATTCCGGGTAATCCAGTTTCGGTGCCGGGAAAAACACATTTCCGCCCGGAACGTCGAGGTTGCCCGTAAGGCCCATCAAGACCAGCAGCGAGCGCGTTGCTTGGAAAGTGTTGTTACCCAGTTGGTCGGTGCCGTT
This sequence comes from Betaproteobacteria bacterium RIFCSPLOWO2_12_FULL_62_13, assembly GCA_001771985.1. Classification (GTDB taxonomy): domain Bacteria; phylum Pseudomonadota; class Gammaproteobacteria; order Burkholderiales; family SG8-41; genus DSOT01. The sequence continues at coordinate 20,658 of MERG01000090.1, forward strand.
ACCCCAGACGATGCACCCTGGACGCGTGGTTGCGTAGGTCCGAGCCGCCCTGGCTATCGTCTCAGGGTCACACCACGTAATCTCGGCAACGCGGCTAAGGGGGTATTCCTTAGCCCGCTCGACGAGCTGCTCAAACCCATAACAATACTTCTCGACGAATTCCTTATCGTATAACCCTTCGTTGATGATGACATTCATCCATCCGAGGGCCATCGCGGCGTCGGTTCCAGGCCGCAGCGGTAACCAGATATCGGCGGGACCAGCGGCCTTGGGCTTGCGCGGATCAACAACGATATTGACAGGGTGTTGGTTAAGCGCATCGGTCAGCGGCGTATGGCCGATCAGCCCGTGATCGTTACTGGTCCGCTTTTGCGAACCCCATTGCACGATGCATTTGGGGGCACTCCAGAAGTCCGGCACCGGCGTGGTATCCCACAACTTACCCGCATACTTACCGCTCGCAGTTACTTTGGAAACGGCAACTCTGGGCCCATAGCAGAAATAGGCAATTGCCGTCACGTTCGGGGTACCGAACAGATTTGCCAGCCGCGAAACAACGTGCGTATTATTGACCCCCGTGCCACGCCCAAAGGCCACGGCCTCGGCTCCATATTCGGTCTTGATCTCGTTGAGCTTCTGCGCAATGTGCGTCATCGCTTCGTCCCACGTGACGCGCTTCCATTTCCCTTCGCCGCGCTCACCCACCCGCATCAAGGGATAGTTCACCCGTTCCGGGTGATAGAGCTGCTCGACAGATGCAACGCCGGCTTTTGAACACAGCGCCCCCCTATTGATCGGGTTTGATTTATCTCCCAAAACCTTTTTTATCACCCCGTCTACCATTTCTACGACCGTGCCGCAGCCACCGTGACACATCCGGCACACGGCCTTGAACTGCTGCACCAGCCCGCCCAGCGGGGTCCGGGTTTCACTGAGCGGCTGTAGCCCTGGCGTCGTCACGCTTCGTTCATGGGCCTTCGATGCTGGTTCAGTCATTGAGGATTCTCCTCATAAATGATCCCACTGGTCGGAAATCCCTCTGTCTGGCTCAGTTAGTTGGGCGGATGAGTAAATCGGCAAATTTCATTTTTCGAAATCCCGCTTACGCAACAACCGTACCACCGAGCTTCGGGAAAAAGCTGGCATGTAACTTCTGAATATTCAAAGAGCTAACCGAAGGCCGGATAAGCAGGCCAGGATCGTTGCGCACCATTACGGTGCCTCCTCCATGTGAAAAATTGCACGTTGATCGTGCTTAACCCAATCTAAAATTGTAATGAGACTAAATATAAACTGTATTGAAGGTGTATAGGCTGTGTCAAGCGCTATGCGAGCGCCAAACGATCTGTCGCAACAAGGGCGGCTTCGTACGCTGGAGGCGCGGTTCGCGATAACAGCATGAGCAGCCCGCTGTGTCAGCAGGTAACTCATGCAAATCAAAGGAGTATTCATGAAGCGCGGCACGCCGGTCGCTCCGGTGCTCGTTGGGCCGGCTGTGCCTTTTCGCAGCGAATGCGAATCGGCGCGGCGTCCACGCGATGCCCATTTCCAAGCTGAAAGCTGTGGAAGTCGGCATACCCGCGTCCGAGAGCGTGGTAAATTTGTTAAGCTTGAGCCCGCTCCAGGTCAATTCACCTTGTGTCACTCGATTTCGATTACGGCTCTTGATGGCAAACGCCCCCATGCGCCTTCTCACACTCAACCCGTCGGACACCTTGCCATTGACCGATCAGATCGTCGATGGCTTGCGTAAACGAATTACACAACGTGCTCTGCGCGCAGGTATGCGCCTGCCGTCCATCCGGCACTTTGCGAAGACTCATCAGGTAAGCGCCGCTACCGTGGTGCAAGCGTACGATCGCTTGGTCGAGGACGGCTATCTAGTGCCGCGCCGTGGGTCAGGGTTTTATGTCGCCCGAAACTCAAGAGGCAGAAAACTGCGCAGCCGCATTGACTTGGCACCCGCAGAGGACACGTTGTGGATTCTTCGGAGCGCGCTGCAGCAACAGCATCCGGTCATCAGAGCTGGTGCCGGATGGCTGCCACCTTCCTGGCTCGATGGCAAGCTTATCGTTCAAGGCGTATCAAGGGCTGTGGGCAAAGATGGTTCGCATCTTTTGGAATACGGGGAGCCGCAAGGCTTCTCGCCGCTTCGCAAACAGCTTGTTCACAAGCTCGCGAAAAGCGGAATTAAGACCGATATCGATCAAATCATAACCACGCATGGCGTAAGTCAAGCCATCGACTTGGTCTGCCGTTATTTTATACACCCGGGAGATGTGGTTCTCGTGGATGACCCGGGCTATTACGTAACATTCGGTTACCTCAAGACGCTCGGGGCGACAATCGTTGGCGTGCCGCGAACGCCCGACGGTCCAGACCTCTCCGCGCTGGAGTCGTTGGTCACGACTCATCAGCCTAAACTATTCTTTACGATGTCCGTTCTGCATAATCCGACGGGCACCGACATGAACCAGGCAACAGCGCATCGGGTGCTGCAGCTCGCCGAAAAGAGAAATTTCATCATCGTTGAAGATGACGCTTATGGTGACCTTCATCCTGGCGTGGCGACTCGCCTTTCTACATTGGATCAATTACAGCGGGTGGTGTATGTCAGCGGCTTTTCGAAGACTGTGTCTCCCGATCTGCGTTCGGGTTTCCTTGCCGCCCGACACGATCTTGTGCAAGACCTTTTAGACTTGAAGTTGTTATCGA
>MERG01000091.1:0-11235 GCA_001771985.1 Betaproteobacteria bacterium RIFCSPLOWO2_12_FULL_62_13
ATGCGTATCCGGTCCTAGGCAGTTCGTTGCTGCATTCACGTTCACCCGCTTCGCCACCGGGCCGCTGACGACGGCCCACACTGCGGCAGGATTCGTCGTTGCCTGTATGCCCTGCAGGTTGAACTCCGGTGCTGCGATGGCCTCTGCAATCGAGATCAGCAGTTCCATCGCCTCCGGCCTGCACCCCGCCATCGCCGCGTTGATCGCAATATGCTCCACCGTTGCAAGACCGAAAGCCGGTGCGAGCGCGGCGATTACCTCGTCTGGCGCGCGCGAGCTACCCGCCAGCATCCGCGCCACTCGCCGTGGCGTGGGCGGAATCACCGGCAGTCCGTCGCCTATGCCCTCGTCCATGAACTTCCGGTGCAGCAGCTCCACATCATCCGGCACGGTCATGCGCAGGGCGCGTGGCGGCTGCGCCACAGACGCCGACGCAGTGCCCGGCTGCCGCGCTTTCACGGCGAGCGCGGATTCGATCTGCTTCGCCACGTCCTCGGCCACCGCGCGCAGCTTCTCGCGGGAGATGAGCCCGAAGGGATGCGGGACCAACGCAATCGGCAGATCCGGACAGCCGAGCGAGCGCGCCTGCGCCCGACCCAGCGATTCGAATGCAGTCGAACAGACGGTCACGGCTGCCTTGCCCCTTTTCACCGCTTCCACACTGTCGTGGATACTCCACGACGCGCATGCGCCTCAGTCGCCCGAGCCCGTGATGACGACGTCGCACTCCTCCTTGAGCTCGGCATACACGGCTTCGGGCGCGGGAATCGACTGCACCCGCTTGCCGCGTTTCAGTACCTTCTTCACGCCGTAGTGCGCAACCAGGATTTCCGCGAGATCGTCCACCAGGTGATTAAAGTTGGGCTTGGTGTTGTCGATGAACCCGACCACCTTGCCCGACAGCGATGCGACACCGACGGTGCCTTGCGTGACGGCACTCGGCCCCGAACGCGGATCGCAGATTTCGATCATGGAAATGCCGTTTCCTTGAAACGGAGACGCTTCCGGTCGTGCGTCCAGAGGGCTCGTCATTGGTTGGCCTTGATGCCGGCCTTGCGGATGATGGCCGACCACTTCTTCATTTCGGATTTCACGTACTCGGTGAACTGCTCCGGCGTGTATTCGACCCGCTCGAAACCCAGCGAAGCCAGTTGCTCGCGCACATCGGGCAGAGCGGTAATCCGGTTGATCTCGGCGCTCAGCTTGGAGATGATGGGTTTCGGCGTTCCGGCCGGCACCAGCACGCCGAAGAAGTTGAGCACCTCGTATCCGGGTATGAATTCCGCGAGCGCGGGTACGTTCTCCATCGACGGCACCCGCTTCGACGACGTCACGCCGAGCGCGCGCAGCCGTCCGGACTTGATGTACGGCGCAGCGGCAAGCGATGAGGTGAAGAGCATGTGCACCTCGTTACCGAGCACCGCCGCTGTAGACTGCCCCGCGCCCTTGTAGGGGACGTGTGTCATCTGGAGGCCGGTCATGCGGCTGAAGAGTTCCACTGACAGCCAGCCTCCGGAACCCAGGCCCGAGGTGCCGTAATTCAGCTCGCCGGGACGGGCCTTCGCGTAGGCGATCAGTTCCTTCAGGGAGTGCGCCGGCACGCTGGGGTGCACCACCAGCACGAGCGGCGCCACGGTGAAGAGCGATACGCGGTCGAGATCCTTCAGCGTGTCGTACGGCAGTTTCGCGTTGAGAAACGGATTCAGCGCATAGCCATTCGCCACGATGAGCAGCGTGTAACCGTCCGGCGCGGCGCGGGCCGCGATCTCGGTGCCGACGATGCCGCCTGCGCCGGGACGCAGATCGACTACCACCTGCTGGCCCCAGTTCTGAGTCATGCGCGCGCCCAGGATGCGTGGGAGAATATCGTTCGCGCCGCCGGGTGTGGTCGGCGCAATGAATCGGATCGGTCGCGACGGGTAGCCCGACGCGGGATCGCTCCCCGCGGCTGCCATGGCCGTTCCCGCGGAAAGAGCCAGCACCCCCAGCAGGGCAAACCTGCCGAGTACCGTCCGCCCGCGATGCGAATACTGCATGTCGAATGTGGTACTGCGCCCTGCTTTCATGTCGTCTCCTCGTCGTTGTGCGGGCGGACTTGTCGGCCGCGATGGCGCAGCGTCGTTGCCCGCCTATGTTTGTTATGCTACGGCAATCGACTTCGCCTTGCCGGCCTGCGGCGACTTCACGGACTCTGCCAGCAGGTTCGTCACCTCGCGGATGTCCTTCGCGTTCTCGACCGATTGCAGCGCGTCGTAAAGTTTCTGTATGGCGCCCGGCACGATCGCCTTCGCCGCGCAGTCACGGAACTTGGACTCCAGGCGATCCGGCGGCGCGGCGTTCTTCGGGCCGCGCAGCGGCTGGTCGACGCGCGCGGAGAGCTTCCGGCCGTCTTTCGTCGTGACGATCACTTCGCCCTGGAAGTGTTCGTACATGCCCTTCGGCCGGTGGGCGTGCGGGCGTGTCTCGATGATCCTCAGCAGCTTTTGCACTTCCGGATCGGTGTAGGCCGTGCCTTCGAAATGCTCGAACGTCACGTCGCCGTGCATGAGTGCGCGTGCAACGCAGTACTGGACACTGAATTTCGCATCGAGCGTGCTACGCGGGAACGGACGGTCGGTGTGGGCAAGGGCGCGGTCGTGCGTGACGGACTCGATTTTCACGACCTCCTTGGGACGAAGGTTGTGCTTCTCGCGCAGCGAGATCATGGCATCGATGGCCGAGTGCGTGCTGCCGCAGCACGGATACTGTTTCAGGCCGACGCCGGGGGCGAGCACTTCGTACGGATCGCACCACGAAGCGAGCGTGTTCGCGGCATTGTAGTTGCCTGCGCCGTTGAACACTTCGAAGAAGCCCTGCTTGTGCTCGAACGCTTCCGGACACGCGGTGAAGCCGTCTTTCGCCAGCAGGGCGGCGTACATGCCGTTCCGCGTGCACTCACCCGCATGAAGCGGCTTCGTCATCGTACCGAAATTGGCCTTGATGCCGGACGAAAGAGAGCACGCGATGGCGAGCGCCGTGGCAGTGTGTTCGGCATCGAGCTTGAACAGCTTGGCGCATGCCGCCGTCGCGCCAAAAATGCCGATCGTCGAGGTCGGATGCCAGCCCTTCTCGTAATGGTGAAGATGCACGGCATGCGCCACCTTCGACTGTGCCTCGAACCCGGTGACGTAAGCGAGGATCACGTCACGCCCGCTTGCCCTCAGTTCTTCACCGAGCGCGATCGACGCAGGCAGCAGCGCTGCCGAGGGATGTCCAGCGAGCGAGTTGCTGCAGTCGTCGTAATCCAGGGCGTGGGCGGTCGTGCCGTTGATGGTGGCCGCGTCGAGCGGAACGGTGCGCCGGTCGGTGCCCCAGATCACGCAGTTGCCGCCCGACTTGCCGCCGAAGGAGAGCGCCTTCTCGGCGATGCGGGGGCCGTCCTCCCCAGCGGCTGCCAGCGCGCAGGCGATCGTGTCTACGAAGGAAATCTTTGCCCACTTGACCGCCTCCACGGGCAGGTCGTCGTACGTCATCGAGGTGATACGTTTTGAAAGTTCCAGTGCGATGCCCATGGTCGTCCTTTGCCCGTGTGAATTGAGTCGTGAGGTGGTGCTAAGCGAGTGCTTTGATGAGGTCGGCAGACTGAACGATGTCGGCCTGACGGCTCAGCACCCTGCTGCAGAGGAAATCGTGCACCTCACGTTCGAAATCGGCGCAGCAGTCCTCCACGATGAGGATCCGGTAATCCTCGTCGGCCGCGTAGCGCGCGGTCGAGAGAATGACGCCGCTGGTGGCGAAGCCCAGCATGATCAGCGTGTGGACGTCGTTCGCACGGAGCACGACGGAGAGGTCGGTGCCGTACATCGCGTTGACGCGATGTTTTCCGATCACGATCTCGTTATCCGCAGGACGCAGTTGCGGATGCATCAGCTTGATGGGGTCAGCGACTGCCGGGGCGCCCGAGTTCTTTCGCGGCACGAAGATCTTGTTGCGCCCGCCGATCTCCGGATAGCCGTCACGGAAAACCGTGGCGGAATACAGGATCAGCAGTCCGGCTCGGCGCGCGGACTCCCGCACCCCGACCGCCTTCTCCACACAGCGGCGCTTCGTCGCGTGCTCCAGCTTGCTCATCTGTTCCGCGTAGAAATCCGCAATGAGTAAAGCCGTACGCCGACGCTCGAGAGTAATTTCTGCCATGTCGAACTCCTCCTAAAACCGCACTGAACAGACCTGGTCCCGCAATTCATGCGGGACGCCGGGGCGGCGCCCACAGCGGCCCGCCCTCCGACTTCGGTATCGCCACTACGCCGCCCGCTTGCAATGCATCGCACTCGCTGGTGCTGTACCCCACGGCGAGCAAGACTTCTAGCGTGTGCTCCCCCAGCAGCGGCGGAGACGGCTCATTGTCTTCCACCGCGATCTGTCGCGGCAGCGGCATGTTGGGCACCGCGAAGTTGAAGCCCTGGAACTTGACGTCATTCAGCTTGCCCGGCTGGCGAGCCTGTGGTTCGTCGAGCACCGTCGCCAGCGGCTTGACTTCGGTCCAGCCTGCGCCGGCAGCCTTGAGCCGGGCTGTCGCGTCGTCGAAGGTGCGCGCGCGCATCGCGCCGGCGACGATCGTCTCCACCTCGACACGCCGCTTCTTGCGGTCCCGGATGCCGGCGAGCGACGCATCGCCTGCCTGCGGCAGTTGCATCGCTTCACAGAATTTGACCCAATGGGCATCGCTCAGCATGACGAGGTACACCCAACGGCCGTCGGATGTCTCGTAAGCGCCATAACCCGGCTGGACGAACTCGCCCTGGTCAGCATCCGGACGCGCCTTGACGCCGAGCTGCGACTTGAGCTGGTCGTTCACGAGATCGCGGCCGGCGACGTGCAGACCGGTCTCGTAGAGGCCGACCTCCACGCGGCGCGCTTCGGGCTCGTCCTCGGGCGCCTGCGTGGCCGCGAGGATGCCCATCACCGCATACATCCCGGCGAACTGGTCGTGATACGAAGGGCCCAGCCGCGTGGGCCGACCGTCGATGCGGTGCGCGTACATGACACCCGTGCATGCTTCGATGACCGGGTTCGAGGCGATCTCCTCTGCCAGCGGACCCGGACCGTAGCCCTGAATGTGGCAATAGACGATGCGCGGATTCGCCTCGATGCAATCGGCATGCGTTACGCCGAGGCTGCGCGTCGATGCCGGCGCGAGGTTGTGCACCACGATGTCGGCGTGGGCGATCAGGCGGCGCAGCACGCCCTGCCCTTCCGACGACTTGAGGTCTATGCAGACGCTACGCTTGCCGCGGCTGTAGGCGATGAACGTCCCGCTCGGCCCGCCGCGCAGCATCTTGCGCGTCGGGTCGCCGGCCGGCGGCTCGACCTTGATCACTTCGGCACCGAACTGCGCGAGCATGTGCCCGGCGAAGGGCGCAGCCAGCATGGTGCCCAGCTCGATCGCGCGCTTCCCGGCGAGTACTGGATGCATCATTGCGAGACTCTCTTTAGTAGATGGCCTTGTCCTCGATGAGCGCGAGGATCTCCGAGTCTTTCATGCCGAGCAGCTCGCCGAACACGTACCGGTTGTGCTCGCCCAGCTCGGGCGTCCATGTGTCGATCGAGGCGGGCGTCTTCGAAAAGCCCCAAGGCGCGCCGACCGCCAGGCGCTTCTCGCCCTTGGGACTGGTGAGTTCCTTCACCGCACCGCGCGAAAGCATGTGCGCGTCTTCGACAATGTCCTTTGCGTGATACGAGGGAAACGCCGGCACGCCGTGCTTCTGCAGAAGTGCCGTCACGTCCTCGCGGGTCTGCGTGCGCGTCCACTCGCCGATTTCCTTGTCGAGCTCGCGCCTGTTTTCCCAGCGCGCCGCCCCGGTCGCGTAACGCCTGTCGGACAGCCATTGCTCGCGCCGCATGGCGCGCGCGAGGCCTGTCCACTCGCTGTCTTCCGCAACGGCGATGGAAACCCACATGTCCTTGCCTTCGCACGGATACACGTTGTGCGGCGCCATGCCCGGGATATCGTTGCCCTGCCGTCCCGGCGAATGACCAGTCGCGGCGAATTGCAGCAGAGCATCCCCGATGAAGGATGTCGCCACTTCACGGGCAGCGATATCGACGTGCTGGCCCTTGCCCGTGCGCTTCTTGCGGAAATAGGCAGCCAAGGTTGCCGCAGCGGCAGTGAGCCCGGTGCCGTGGTCCATGACGTGGCGCATCTCGACGGGCGGGCCATCCGCGAAACCCGTCAGCGTCCCGAGGCCGCCGGTGGCGCCGAAGAGGGGCGCGTAACCGCGGTAATTGCGCTCGGGACCCGTCTGCCCGCAGGCGGAGATGGACACCATGACGATGTCTTCCTTGACCGCCTTCAACGCTTCGTATCCGATACCGAGGCGGTCCATCACGCCAGGGCGGAACGACTCGCACATGATGTCGCTGATGCCGATCACCTTGCGCGCGAGTTCTGCGCCACGCGGATGCTTCATGTTGATCTGGATCGACTTCTTGTTCGCCGCAACTTGAGCGAACGAGGCCGCTTCCATGCGCCCGTAGACCGGGTGCGGCTTGCGGAACACGTCCACGCGCCTCGTGCTTTCAACCTTGAGGCACTCGGCGCCCAGCAGCGCAAGCAAGTGCGTGCAAAAAGGGCCGGCAGCATGCACGGTGAAGTCGGCGATGCGCACGCCCTGCAGCGGTTTCTTGATCGTGGGTTTGTTTTCCATGCTCAGACCACCTTTTCCGCGGCCCAGCGATCGAGCTCGGCTCTGCTGTGCCCGAGGAGCTCGCACAGTACCGCTGCATTGTTGGCGCCGGGTTGCGCGGGATACGCGGCGAGCTTCGCCGGTGTCGTGAACTGGAACGGCGCGGTCAGCATGGGCACCTTGCCGATGCCGGGAATTTCGACCTCTGCAAACATGTGTCGCGCCTTGGTCTGATCGGCCACCAGAATCTCGTCTGGGCCTACATATTTCGCGAGCGGCACGTTCAGTGTCTGCCCCTTGATGACGAGGTCCTCGACCTTCTGGGTCTTGGCCCACGCGCGGATGCCCTTGTTGATCTGCGCGCCGCGGCGTCCCCGGGCGAGCGGGTCTTTCAGCCACTCTTGCTTGGTCCAGTCCGGCTCGCCCATCAGCTTCACGAGGCCTTCCCACTGATGCTGCTCGAGTGTCAGCACGCCTACGTAACCGTCGCTGCACTCCAGCACGCCGCCGTACTGGAACGAACGGCCGTGCCGGTTTTCGAGCACGCCCTCGCCCAGCCGCTGGATGTTGAAGCAGCTCAGCGCCACGTTCGCATCCTGAACTGAGATGTCGAGGAACTGGCCACCCACCACATCCTGTATCAACAGCCCCGAGATGATCGCGCACACCGCAGACGTGCCGCCGACGAATTGCGCGAACTGACCGTAGATCTTGACCGGCGGACGATCGGGAAAGAGTTCCAGCGCGAGTCCGTTCGGCATTAGATAGCCCTCGCCGCCGGAATGCAGTGTGTTGAGTTCGTAAGCGAGGTAATCGCTGTGCTCCCCCTTGGCGCCGAAGGGCAGCACCGAGGCAAAGAGCAGCGACGCATGGTCCGCGGCCACGTTTTCAGGCGCGAGGCCGAGCGTCTTGCGGTCGCTCGGCCGCGTGTCGTCGAGAAAGACGTCGGCCTTCTTCAAGAGCTCGTTCAGCAGTGCGAGGCCGGACTTCGTTTTCACGTCGAGCGTGACGCTCGACTTGTTGACGTTGATGTAATCGAAAAGCGCGCTGCGCTTCGCCCAGTCGATAAACGGCGGCATGCGCCGGAGCGGGTCCCCTTCGCCAGGCGCTTCGATCTTGATGACGGTCGCACCCATCAGGGCGAGCATGCGGCCGGCGTACGAGCCGGCCACGCTCCTGCAATACTCGACAACCACTATGCCGTCGAGCGGCGTATCGTTCAATGCTGCAGGCATCGTTCCTCCAAGTCAGCGCCCTGCGGCTAATGCAGCGTGCCCTACCGTTCAGCTTGCTAACAATGCGGCAAAGTTCTATTCCCTCACCTCGGTTCTCACGGGGAGGGCGGCATACCTGTCGCCATGGACGGCATCCATGGCGACAGCCAAGTCACTACCGGACCAGCGGAAGTCCCAGTTCGAATCCTGCGCCGTCGACCACGGGACGGTGCGACAGATCCTTTGAAGGCAGCATAACAGTGGCGATCCCCGGCGCCGTCACTTCACCACGCTGGTTTTCGGCCCAGATGTCGATGTCCACGAGAGCGTAACCGTCCTTCTCGTACTTACGAGCGATCTTGCCCTTACACCAAGTCGTATCGCCGACGATGTTGAATCGGCGCATTTCACCGCGCAGGCGCTTGAGGAACGCAGCGTCACCCATCCAGTTCGTCACGAGCGTAGTAAGCCAGCTCGTGCGGCCGGGGCCGTAGTCGTATGCGGCCGGCACGCCAACCTGCTGCGCCGTCGAAGAGCGCTGGTGGCCTATGCCGGTGTACTCGATGCCGCCGCCAGCTTCCGGGTTGCGAAAGTAATGGCCGGGATGGCGCTGAGCGTTCTGCAGCACAAGGCCATGCGTAAGTCCACGGCCAACGCCCACGTTGAAGCCCTTCAGATCCATAGCGGTCAGCGGGCCGCGCGCGATCGGGTCGAGTTCCTCACCCACCTTCACGTCTTGGAAGTAGCGGATCTTCCCGCCGCGAATCCGCTTCGGCTCGTCCAGCTCATGCGCCTCGATCTTTTCCAGTTCCTCGTTGGTGTACTGGTAAGTCTTAACGCCCTCATGCTTGCCCTTCTCCCGCGAAGAACGCCGTTCGTGCCGAGTGCACCAGCCGAGCACCCGCGACATCAACTCATCATGCTGGTTCAGGAAGAGCGCCTCCGTGTACTGGATGACGAGCTTGCCTGAGAACTTGCTTTCCTTCTGTTCCACGCCGACCACACGCTCCAGACAGTTGATGCGGTCGCCGACGCGCCAGTTGCGGAAAAACTCCCAGTCGTTACCCGCAAAAAAGCCGTGCACGCCGGGAAAACCCCAACGGGTGCGTCCGATGTAGCCATACGCCATGGGCTGGGTGGGATGCGAAACGATTGCGGCATGCCGGCTGCGGCGACCGTATTCGAGATCGCGGAAAAGCGGATTGAGGTCCCCGATCCCGTTGCAGTACGTGCGGATCGAATCGATGCTTACGTCCTGGATGAATGGACCTTCCGGTCGCAGATAGGTGCCGATCATCGCCTTTGCGGCTGCCATCGCCTCGTCGGTAATGCGGCCTTCGGGCGGACGCGTATCCATGGTGACCTGCTTTTCCTCGGTAGACATTCAGAAATCCTCCACAGCCGCTGATAGGAACGACAGCCCTTTGCGTTTGACGGCCTGTTATGGCAGAGGCTGCTTCGGATCCCCCCGAAGACCGAGCGGTTCACCCGCACCTTCGCGTTCTTATAAGTATAGTGAGCAAAACCTATACCAACAACTAATTCGTTTGTATAATTCCAATACATTTTTTGTATGGTTAATCGATGACGCTACGCCAACTCCGCTGCATCTGCGAAGTAATCAATTCCAGATACAACCTAACGGTGGCAGCGAAGGTGCTGCACATGTCCCAGCCGGGTATCAGCCGGTACGTCAAAATGCTGGAGGAGGAATTAGGCGTTGCGCTCTTTGTGCGCCGCAAGAATCGCTTTGACGCCCTCACCCCTGCTGGACAGGCGATAGCTGCGGTGGCCAGCCGCGTCCTTCGCGACGTTCAAAGCATCCCATCGGTAGCAAGAGACTACCGCGATGGGGACGCAGGCACGCTCGTTATCGCAACCAATCCAGGCCATGCCCGCTATTCCTTGCCGCCTGTGATGCAGCGCTTCATCAAGCGCCACCCACGCGTCCGAGTGCGTATCCGCCAGGGCAACTCGTCACAGGTTGGCGAGTGGGTTCTGTCCGGAGAGGCGGAACTGTTTATTGGCACGGGACCAAACGAGCCCAACCGCGAGTTGGTTCTTTTCCCCTGCCACTCCATACACCCAGTCATCCTTACGCCGCCGACGCATGCCCTTGCCCACAAAGAACGAATAACTCTCGCCGATCTGTGTGAACATCCGATTATCACGTATGACTCAGAGTTCGCATTCCACACGAACATCATGCGCGCGTTCCATGCGAAGGGACTGAATCCAGAGATACTGCTGAGCGCCTCGGATGCCGAAATCATGAAAATTTATGTGCGGGGCGGACTCGGCATTGCGATCCTCGCGAACAGCGCTTACAACAGCGCAACCGACGAGGGACTGCGGGCCATAGAGGCGAGGCATCTATTCAAGTCCGCGGTCCTGCACATCGGTCTCCGGCGTAACGTCTATCTAACAAAACACTTGATCGCGTTCATTGAGTTGTTCGCCCCGCACCTCGATATCAAAGAAGTACAGCGCGCGATCGCCTAAACCTCTGCATCACACCTCCGCGGAAGTCTGTCATCGAACCTACTTCGACCAGTCGGTTGGCGTCTTCTCGTGCTCAAGTGGGGTACCAGTGCCGTGAGGCAGAATTGACGGCTATGTTCCAGCCATGTTGGCGCCACCGTCGACGTAAATTGCAGAGCCGCGTATCCTCACTGCGGCTTGATCCCGGCGGCCTTGATTACTTTCGACCACCTCGACAATTCGTTTTCGATATGCTAGCGAGCTCATCTGGTGCGCTTCCGACGATCTCGGCACCCACGCCGGTTGCCACGCGATTCTTCAAATCCTGGCTTGTAAGCGCGCTGACGATTTCCTTGTTCAATCGGTCGATAATTCCCTTGGGCGTTGCGCTCGCGACGACCGCACCTTGCCACTCGTTCACTTCGAAACCGGACAACCCCGCTTCGGCGATCGTCGGTACCTCGGGCAGCGCCGCGTTACGCTTGGCGCCGCTCACACCGAGCGCGATCAGCCGGCCCGATTTAATGTGGGGGAGCGCAGGCGGAATAGAAGAAAGCACCATCGATACCTGTCCGCCGAGGAGCGCGACGATCGCCGGGCCCCCGCCGTTATAGGGGACATTGACGATGCTAGTGCCCGTCACGTACTTGAAGAGCTCGGAGGCGAGATGCGTCGCACTGCCGTTCCCCGCAGACCCGTAATTGAGGACGCCCGGCTTTGCCTTCGCCAATGCCGTCAGCTCCGAAACCGATCTGGCCGGGAGCGACGGATTGATCGCGAGCACGAGCGGCAAAACGATCGTGAGGCTCACGGGCGCGAGATCCTTCACCGGGTCGAACGGAAGCTTGGCAAAGAGGCTTGGGTTAGCGCCCAGC
>MERG01000091.1:11254-11726 GCA_001771985.1 Betaproteobacteria bacterium RIFCSPLOWO2_12_FULL_62_13
CCGTGAGGCAGAATTGACGGCTATGTTCGCAATGCCCAAGGTATAGCCGTCGGGTTGCGACTTGGCGACGAGGCCCAAACCGATAAGAGTGGCTGCGCCCGGGCGGTTGTCCACGACTACCTGCTGACCAAGCTACTCGGAAAGCCGCGGCGCGAGCAGGCGAGCCACGGTGTCTGTGGATCCTCCGACCGCATAAGGCACGATCATCCTGATCGGCCGACTGGGCCAATTTTCTGCAGCGAGAACGTCTGTCGCTGACGTGCACCCGAGTGCGAGCAGCACAAGGAGAAATCGACGCCGATTCGTGCTCATCATATCCTCCCTCGTTAGAATGATCGTCCCGCCGCCTTACGAAGCGATGCGGTGCCTCAACAATTCTTCTACCGCGTTTTCGCCGCACAGCCTTCCGGAAACGAGCGCCCAGCCCAGGAAGCCGGCGTAATGGCGGCCGAAAATGCCGCCGACATCGGCT
>MERG01000091.1:11735-15444 GCA_001771985.1 Betaproteobacteria bacterium RIFCSPLOWO2_12_FULL_62_13
CGATTGCGACACCGCCCGTTGTGCAGGTGATTCCCGGAACGCACCGCATCGCGTACAGCGGCGGCCTCACGATGGAAATCGCGTGGCGGATTCTCGGCGGACAAAGCGTGCTGCCCGCGCTCGCCCCGCACGCCTCGTTGTACTTGCCGAGTTCGTGAACGAAAGCGTCACTCGGTACGCCTTCGCCGGCGAGTTGGCCACCCAAATCCGCGAGCGTCTGCGCTTCATAAACTGGCGCGCCGAGCTTTCTCGCAAGGTCCAACCGATCGATTGCCGGAATCGCCGATACCACCTGTTGGTTGTGAGAATTCCTCAGATCAAATTTGTGCCGATCCAACCGCATTAACCTGCCGCGATACGGTGGGGAGTCGTGCAGGCGCGCAATAGGTCCGCACTGTCCAGAAATTCGGCTGGTTCCGCTCATGCCGCCGTGCGGTAGTAGAAGTTGAGCATCCCCCAAGCCTCTGACGGCGGGAGCAAAGTGTGTAGGTCTACGGGTGGTTGTGCCGCCTTTTTGGGCGGTTTTAGGCAATTCTAGGCCGCTCTAGGCGACCGTTGAACGTTTAGTTTATGCATAACTTATTGATTTATTGGAGGCGGGAGTCGGAATCGAACCGGCGTCCACGGCTTTGCAGGCCGCTGCCGTGGTAATCAATTCAATGCGTTACAGTACGTAACCACCCGGAAAACTGCTCGGAGTCTGGAGCCGTGGGTGGGTGCCCCGGACGTTAAGCGTCATGTCAACGGGAATCTAAATCCGCGTGATTTTGGTGAATCGCGCACTGCAAAATTCTTGATGATTCGATGATTCAACGCGGCCGTCGCCGACAACGGGGGCCTCGCGTATCATCGCTTGTGCAGAACTTCCTGTTGCCGCCGTGGCGCGCCGAAAATGCGCCATCTCTGTGGCAAACAGTGGCGTTTCATAGCCAGCCTAGCCCGCAGTCTGACGCAGAGATCACACTATAAGCACAGGATTTTAATGGCGTCCCCACGGGGATTCGAACCCCAGTTACCGCCGTGAAAGGGCGCAGGATTCCTCTATCTAATTAATTAGAAACTTAAGTGATGTATGGGTCGAAAGTGCGCCAGTCCGAGCCAGCGTATATTGGCGGAATTTGAAAACCGTGCTCGCCCTACGCAGAACTCGCGCGTGCGTCAATCCGCGTCACGGGTACCGCCTGTCAAAGACAAAAAGGGAGAGGTTTTTTCTGGTAGTAAGCGAGCGCAATGCCGCTCATCGGGGGATGTCGATCCCCCGCTATTGCGCCTTCGCACCAGACTCCTTGATGAGCTTGCGCCACTTCATGATTTCCTCCGCGATGGTTTTTGTGAAATCCTGCTGACCGACTACCACCGGCTCGAAGCCTTGTGCCAGCAGTTTTTCCTTCAGATCCGGAAGGCGAATAACCTCTCTGAAAACGGCGTCCAGGCGATTCACGATCATGGCTGGTGTCCCGGCTGGTACGAACAGGCCCATCCAGTTGCTCGCATCGTAACCAGTCAGCCCTGCTTCGCTGATCGTCGGCAGGTGCGGCAAGGCCGGCGATCTCGTGATGCTTGCGAGACCGAGCGCCCGCAGCTTGCCGGACTTGATATGCGGCAATGACGACGGCAGCGTCGCGAAGCTCATATGCACTCGGCCTGCAATGACATCCGGCATGACCGCTCCGCCGCCCTTATACGGAATATGCACGAGATCGAGCCCGGCCATGGATCGAAACAATTCGCCAGCGAGGTGCGCGCCAGTCCCGGTGCCCGACGACGCATACGTGAGCCCAGGCTTCGCCTTCGCGTAATTGATGAGCTCGCTTACCGAATTCGCGGGAAGAGACGGGTGAACGACGAGAACGTTTGGCAAGGAGACGAGCTTCTGCACGGCGATGAAGTCGCGCATCGCATCGAAAGGCAATTTGTCATGCAAACCAGGATTGATGGTAAACGCCGATGTGTTGAGAAGCAGCGTGTAGCCGTCGGGGGTAGCCTTGGCAACGAGGTCAGTGCCGATAATGGTTCCCGCACCCGGGCGGGTGTCGACGATAATGAATTGACCCAGCCTCTCGTTGAGCGGCCGGCTCAGGAGACGCGCGAGCGTATCCCCACCGCCACCCGGCGCATAAGGTACGACGATGCGTATCGGCTTGGACGGATAGGCTTGCGAGTTCGCCGTGCTGCAATTGCCGAGCAGTATCAATGCAGCGCCTGTCAAAGCCTGGAACAGATTCTTAGCGACCATAGCGTGGACTCGATGGTTGGCTTCCTCGGATGTTCGGAAGTAGTATACGATGAATAAAGCCGTTAGCCGACCCTCCAAATCCCGACTGAGAACATGGAACCCGTCTCAATTGAACAAGACGCCCAGCGTGTATTCGACGTGTTGCGAGGCGGAGGCGTTGCGATCATTTACCTCGATGTCGCATATGCGATCCTCGGGCGCACAGAGGACGCGGTGCGCCGAATCTACGGCGCGAAGCAGCGAAGCTTCGCCCGGCCCACGGGCATCGTCGGGTGCCTCGAGATACACGACGCGTTACATCGCCTCGATGATCACAAGAAAGACATCGTGAGAACTATCACGGTCAAGTACGGCCTGCCACTTGCAGTCGTGGCGCCATTTGACCGCGACCATCCATTCCTCAAGAATCTGGATCCTTTCGTTCTCCACAACGCGAACAAGGATGGGACGCTCAATCTCCTCCTCAACGCTGGCAGGCTTCGCAATCGCATCGCGGAAATGAGCTGGGAGGCCCAGTTGCCTCTTGTCGGCTCGTCGGCGAATGTCTCATTGACGGGAAGCAAATTCGCGGTCGAGGACATCGAACCCCGGGTGCTTCGCATTGCCGACATCGTCATCAGTTATGGCCGCTCCAAGTATCACAATCCTGAAGGCCGATCGAGCACGATGATCGATTTTCGTGACTTTAGCGTCGTAAGAGAGGGCGTTTGCTTCGCGCAAATCGTCACCGTGATGAAGAGTGAATTCGGTGTCGACCTGCGCGAGCGCTTTACTTCTGCGCGAACATGAGAATCAGCTACTACCTGCAGAGCGGGTAGTATGAGGAAGCCCCCTCATAAGGGGGCAGACTGGGCCTGTCATTGTTGGCTTATTGCATATCCGACAACGATGCGTAAATTGCCTGCAGGAAACATTTCCGCAGGCGCACCACCGCTGGCGGTCACCGCAATGAGGAACGGCAAAAACAAACACCCCGGCTTTACCGAAGTGTCATTTCATCTCTCCCTCTGTCGCGCTTGATCAGCGTCTCTGGTCGAATCTCTTGCCGACCAGCGCCGCGGCAATGTTGATCTTCTGGATGTCTATCGTGCCACCCGCGATACCCCAACCCCAGCCGTCGCGGAACTTTTGTTCGATGTCGAAAGCTTTGCTGTAACCATAACCGCCCATAAGCTGCATTGCATAGCCGCAAACCTCTCTCACCATCTCGTTCGCGAAGCACTTCGCAATTGAACTCTCTCGAACAGCAGGTAGTCCCCGGCCCGCATTCGACACCGCGCGGTACAGGAGCAGCCTGGACGCTTCGATCTTCATTGCCATCTCCGCCAACTTGAGCTGTACCGCCTGGAACTCGACTATCGGCTTTCCGAACTGCTTTCTTTGCTGCACATATTCAAGGACGTACTCGAACGCAGACGAAGCAGCGCCAAGACTCATGGTCGCATTGCCGCAACGCTCGAGGTCAAATGCATC
>MERG01000092.1:0-188 GCA_001771985.1 Betaproteobacteria bacterium RIFCSPLOWO2_12_FULL_62_13
CTGACCACGCTGGGCGCGTGCGGGGACGTGAACCGCAACACGATGTGCAGCCCGATCGACGACCTCGACGCCGATCTCCCGCTCGACTCACGCAGCCTGGCGCACGCCATTGCACGGGAACTCGCGCCGCGCAGCTCCGCCTATGCCCAGATTTTCCTGTCCGATGACGAAGGGCGCACCGTTGCGCC
>MERG01000092.1:196-9179 GCA_001771985.1 Betaproteobacteria bacterium RIFCSPLOWO2_12_FULL_62_13
CGGAAGAGCCGATCTACGGCACGCAATACCTGCCCCGGAAATTCAAGGTCGGGATTGCTCACCCGCGCGACAACTCCATTGATCTGCTCACGCAGGATGTCGGTTTCCTGCCAGTGGTAAACGGCATGCTCGCCGAACACTACGACCTCTATACCGGCGGCGGACTCGGCACCACCCATAATCTGCCGGAAACCCAGCAGTTGCTGGGGCTTTACCTCGGCAGGGTGCCGCGCGACCAGGTAGTGGACACGGTGCGCGCGATCGTGATCCTGCAAAAGGAGCACGGCGAGCGCAAGAACCGGCGCCAGGCGCGCTGGAAGTACACGTTGCGGCGGCTCGGCGTGGACCCGGTGAAAGCCGCGCTGCGCGACCGCTTCGGCATCCGGCTCGTGGACGCCGAGCCGCAGCCGATTCCCAAGATCCGCTACCACCACGGTTGGCATCCCGAAACGGGCGGCGGCGATCGGTACTACTTCGGGCTTCCGGTCGAAGTCGGCAGGCTGCGCAACACCGATTCGGTCAGGATGCGCGCGGCGGTACGCGAGATCGTGGAAACCCTCGACCTCGGCGTGCGCGTGACCCCGAACCAGGATCTGCTGCTCTGCCACGTACCGGCGGAGTGCCGCGCCTGGGTCGAGCAGGTGCTGCGCGGGCACGGTGTTCCACTTCCCGGAGAAGTCTCGCGCGTGCGCAGCCAGGGGCTTGCATGCCCGGCCAAACCCACCTGCGGCCTGGCGATGACCGACGCGGAGCGGCTGCTGCCGGTGTACATGAGTGCATTGGAGGAAGCCGGACTCGGCGAGGTTGACGTGATCATCCGCATGTCGGGCTGCCCCAATGTTTGCTCGCGCCCTCCCACCGCCGAGATCGGCATCTACGGTTACGGCAAGAACGACTACGTGATCCAAGTCGGCGGCGCGCGCGACGGCACCCGCCTCGGCAAGATCCTCTATGAACGCGCGCCGGGCGAGCAGATGGTCGCAATCCTGCAGGGCCTCGTTCAGGCGATCCGCGACAGCAATCCGCAGGGCTTGCCCGCCGGCGAGTTCCTTCACCACACCCCGGCCGAACAGCTGCGCCGGCTGGTCGGTATTTGAGCAGGAAGTTCGGGACACCGCCCCGAACGGCGCCTCTATAGCGTCACTGAACGCTCGCGTCTATTCCGGCTGCGGCACGATCCGAAGGTAGGGTTTCGGCGCCTTCCAGCCGCCCGGGAACTTCTGCTTCGCCTCCTCCTCGGGTACCGAGGCGAGTATGATGACGTCCTGGCCCTGCTTCCAGTTTACCGGCGTCGCCACCTTGTGCTTCGCGGTCAGTTGCATCGAGTCGAGCACGCGCAGCACCTCGTCGAAGTTGCGGCCGGTGCTCATCGGGTAGGTGAGCATCAGCTTGATCTTCTTGTCCGGCCCGACGACGAAAACCGCGCGCACCGTGGCATTGTCCTGCGCCGTACGCCCCTTCGCGTCTCCGCTGGCGTTGGGGTGGATCATGTCGTAGAGCTTCGCGACCTTCAGATCGGAGTCTCCGATCAGCGGGTAGTTCGGCGCGTGCCCCTGGGTCTCCTGGATATCCTTGGCCCACTTCTCGTGATCGCTGACCGGGTCGACGCTCAGACCGATGATCTTGCAGTTGCGCTTGTCGAACTCCGGTTTGAGACCAGCCATGTAGCCGAGCTCGGTGGTGCACACCGGTGTGAAGTCCTTCGGATGCGAGAACAGGATTGCCCATCCATTCCCGATCCATTCGTGGAATTTGATCGTTCCTTCCGTCGTCTGCGCCGTGAAGTCCGGCGCTTCATCGCCGATACGTAATGGCATGGTTCACCTCCGTGGTGTCTCATCTATGAATTGTCTCGGGTACCGTAGAAGGGGGTGCCGGATGCCTACCTGTCTGTCCGAGCCCGGGTGTCCCGGATGCACATCCCTTCTAAGCCTGCAGTGTGTATTTTAGCCCTGTCTGCTGACGCGCGGGCACATGCGACACGCTACGGGGAGCGGTATGACCCGCTTGACGTCAGAATCCGACGCGCGGATTCTGGTAGAAAGGTGACCGCTTTGAAACCACTGATACCTTCCAGGGTATGCGCTGTCCGCAAGAGTGAAACCGGAAGCCGCGACGGGCGCAGTGTTTTGTCGGCGTACCGATTAGGAACCGACTTACGTAAGCGTGGTTGTCGCAATTGTGGAATTTGGGTTAGGGACTTTCTGCTGGCGCCGGCATAGCCCGGTCGCTGGCCGCGCATTCCCCCGGTTCGCCGGTCAGACGCCCGCAGTCCGGGGCACGCACTCCCCCGTGTCTCGACCTGCCGATGGTAAAACCACAATCCTATTAGTAGCTCAATCCGTTATTTGGAAATTGCAAAATATTCTTTGACCACATATTGAAACTTGCGATCCGGTGCAATAAGTTGAAGGTCAGTTCGTTGTCACCGGCATATGAAACGCGAAGAGATCACGCTCCCGGTTACGCTGCTTAACGCAGACGTAACCCAGATGTCGGAAAAAGACCGGCTCAAAGCGCGCAGCGAAGGGCTGTTCTACATCGCCGACGGCGATCAGAAAAAACCGTTCGCGGTCGAACTCGACGCGCTCACCGCGGGCGGGATGAAAACCATCTCCGCCGCCGCCGACGCAATCGCCAAGCATTTCGGCATCTACAAGCAACGCGAGCGCGATGCGAGCGGCGGCAAGACCGGCGACTACATCTTCATGGTGCGCGTCAAGAATCCCGCCGGCGGGGAGCTCACCGCCGCGCAGTGGGCGGCGCTTGATGAAGGCGCCGAGCGCTTCGCCGACAAGACGCTACGGCTGACCTCGCGCGAGGGCATCCAGTATCACTTCGTCTATGGCCGCAACCTTGCAGCCCTGACCCGGCACCTCAATGCAGAATACCGCGATCGCGGTTGCCGCCTGACCACCCTCGGCGCATGCGGGGACGTAAACCGCAACACCATGTGCAGCCCGGTCGACGACCTCGACGCCGATCTTCCGCTGGACTCACGCAGCCTGGCACATGCGATCGCGCGCGAACTCGCACCGCGCAGCTCCGCCTATGCCCAGATTTTCCTGTCCGACGACGAAGGGCGCACCGTTGCACCGCTTAACGCGGAAGAGCCGATCTACGGCGCGCAGTACCTGCCCCGCAAATTCAAGGTCGGCATCGCCCACCCGCACGACAATTCCATTGATCTCCTCACGCAGGATGTCGGTTGCCTGCCCGTGGTAAACGGCAAGGTCGCCGACCACTACGACCTCTACACCGGCGGCGGGCTCGGCATTACTCACAATCTGCCGGAGACTCAGCAGCTGTTGGGGCTGTACCTCGGCAGGGTGCCGCGCGAGCAGGTCGTGGACTCCGTGCGTGCGATCGCGATCCTGCAGAAGGAGCACGGCGAACGCAAGAACCGCCGTCAGGCGCGCTGGAAATACACGGTGCGGCGGCTTGGCATCGACAACGTGAAAGCAACACTGCGTGATCGCTTCGGCATCCGCCTCGCGGACGCCGAGCCGCAGCCGATTCCGAAGATACGGTACCATCACGGCTGGCATCCCGAGGCCGGCGGCAAGGACTGCTTCTACTACGGGCTTCCGGTGGAAAACGGCCGGCTGCGGAACACTGAAGCGGTGCAGATGCGCACCGCGGTGCGCCGAATCGTGGAGGAGCTTGATCTCGGGGTGCGCGTCACGCCGAACCAGGACTTGCTGCTGTGCCATGTTCCCGCCGACCGCCGCGAGTGGGTCGAGCGGGTGCTGAAAGAGCACGGGGTCGACCGGCCCGAGGAAATCTCAAGTGTGCGCAAGCTCGCGATGGCGTGCCCGGCCAAGCCCACGTGCGGGCTCGCGATGACTGATGCGGAGCGGTTGCTGCCCTATTATGTCCATTCGCTGGAGGAAGCTGGCTTGGGCGAGGTCGATGTGATCATCCGCATGGCAGGCTGCCCCAATAGTTGCTCGCGTCCGCCCACCGCCGAGATCGGTATCTACGGCTACGGCAAGAACGACTACGTGATTCAGGTCGGTGGCGCGCGCGACGGCACCCGGATCGGGAAAATCCTCTATGAACGCGCGCCGGGGGAACACATGGTCGCAATCCTGAAGGGCATCGTTAAGGCGATACGCGACAGCAATCCGGAGGGCTTGCCCGCCGGCGAATTCCTTCACCGCACCCCGGCCGAACAACTGCGCCGGCTGATCGGTATTTGAGCAGGAAGACGTTTCTTCGCCCTGGCCGATCCAGGGGAAGGTTTGGGGAGAAAGCGCGTCCTAGTTCCGCCCTGAAACCGAAACCGCCTTGCGCACGAATGCCTTGCGTTCAGCAGGGTCCTTGATCTCATCGGCGATCAGGAGGTAATGCTCTGCCTCGTCGCGCGCCTTCGCCGCGGCACGCTTCACCAGGTTCTGGTGCAAATTCCCTGTGACCCTACCATGGTCGCGTATTTAACGCTCGTTGAACAGTCGATGTCTTCGAACCGACTTTGCATCAGAGGGTTGCATGGAGATATGTCCCCTGCTCATCGAATTCATTCGCGGGACCCTACCGAGAACCGGAGAAAGTCCCGAAGCTACCATCTTCCAGAACGGTCCACCCGGGACCTTCGTGATCCTCGCAGAGGTCACCAGAGCGCCCCCGCCAATCGATCAAATCTCCTTGCCCATGACTCGGGCGGAGCTGCGCGCGTCGGCTTTCAGGGAGTGCTTTTCCTTTTCCAAGCCAGTCCGTCGCAGTTCATGCCTTGCGCCCTGCTCTCCGGAAACACTCAAGCTCCAAGTAGTTTCGACGGCAAAACCGCACTTAGCGTACGATTTTTTCCGTCTCGTGAGGCGACCCCAGGAATGCGCGAGGTTCGCGCTCTCGGCCAGCAGGGCTACGGGGTGCCGTTCACTACCGATTCGCCGATTCGCTCGGTGATGCAGTAGGTGCAGCACCGGTCTCCCGAGAGGATGTGCTCGGTCCGCTCGACGGAAACGTCGTCCCCCAGCACGAAGCGAAAGAGTTGCAGCTCACAACTACACAGCTTCGTGCAGAAGTGCGCCGCCTTTGCAATCGAGCAGTGGTTCTCCACGAGCTCAAGCGTTCCGTCGCGCCGGCGTCGCCACTCGGCCATGTAACCTTCTTCGCGCCGGATCCGTGCAAGGATGGCCACACGCTCCTCGATCGGGGCATCTGAGCCCGGCATCCGCGCGCGATAGCTCTCGACCTGCTGCCGCGTCCTCTGCTCGGTCAGGCGCTCAAGACCTTCCTCACCGAAGACGCGTTGGATAGCCTGGAGCATCCCGACGGCGAGGTCCTCGTGGCGTTCGGGAAACCGGGCATACGCCTTGGGCGTAAGTTGCCACACCCGAGCGGGGCGACCGACCTTGCGCCGCTCGTCAGTGAAGTCGACAAGCTTTTCTCCCTGCAAGCCGGCGAGATGTTGACGAACGGCCATCGTGGTGACGCCCAACCGCTTGGCGATTCGCATTGCGGTTTGGGGTCCCTTCGTTTTGAGGAGAAACAGAACTCCTTCCCGACCTGAACCGGGAGTGTCCGTAGTCAAACCCCTAAGATACACGGCCAACGCCATTTTCCGTTTGAAAAGTACCCGCTTCACAAACTAGAGTCAAGGACGATCTTCATGCGCGGGCCACCCGGTCAGCGCGCTCGAGGCCGCGCCAAGCTATGCGGACCGGAGGGTGCCGACGACGCATACCTGGCGCATCTCATCGAGAGGAGGCCGCAACGCAGCCCGCTCCCGCGCAAAGCCTGCCTTCACCGCGATGTAGAGCTGCTTGGCCCCGACCACGTGCGCGCCAATTGGGAGCTTCTCCGGCCCCTTGCCTTCAGCGCCAAGCGTGGAAATCGCCGCAACTATCGGCACACACACCAGTTGCGATGGAGTGCAATCAGTTTCTCAATCTCAATCGCGCCATTCGCAGTGGCATCAGACCGAGGCGGGTTAGGTTCAGCAGGCCCAGCGGCCGGATTCATTCCGGCGGCGACTACAGCGCCCGGTGCCGGCCCTTCAGCGGGAGACATCATCGCCACGGTCAAGGCAACGATCAGCGCACACAACAGGAACGCTATAGCTCTAGAGGCGCGCGCCGCGCTTTGCACGTCGATTTCTTCCGACCGCAGGCGGCGCAGGGCGAATCCACCGCGCACCCCGACAACCGCGTAATCTTGGAGGTACACTTTGTAAAGCATATACTTGACTAACTTAATTCAAGCGCTTACTATTGTCAAGGACGCACTTGACAAATATAACTCAAGCACATACTTACGCAAATATCGAATCGTTGGATGAAAGACATGCAGCCACGATGGGCCGACCGGACACCAGGCACAGCTCTGGCCGCTCTTCAACCCGACCCATTCACGGCGCTCTCTCGCGACGATGCTTTCCAAGCGGCTTGCGCGCCGGGGCCTTCGGCTCAACGTCGAGCCGCTTACGGAAACCACCTACTACCAGAGGAAAGATCCATGGCTGATTTTGAAAAAGTAGCGCAGACGAACGAGATCGAGCCCGGTCAGGCACGGCTCGTCGACGTCAAGGGCAAGAAGATCGCGCTTTTCAACGTCGAGGGGCAGTTCTTCGCGATCGATAACACGTGTTCGCACAAGGGCGGCCCGTTGGCCGAGGGAGAGGTCTCGGGCCACGTGGTGACCTGCCCCTGGCACCACGGCAGGTTCGACCTCCGGACGGGCGAGGTCGTGGGCGCGCCGCCCCAGCGAGCCGTTACGCGCTACGGGGTTCGCGTGACGGGTAGCGACATCGAGGTCGAAGCGTAGCAGCAACCCACCGGGGGCTGTCACGAGAAGAGGAAGCTGAAAAGCATGGAATCCACGGGATCGCAGCACACCCACCATCGTGCGCCTATTACGGCAGGCCGGCCTCCCCCGGCCCCGTGCTGCGTCCAGGGGTAGCACAATGAGTTCTGGGGTCTCGTCGGCGCGCAAGTTCGTCGAGGGCCGCGTGGTTGGGCTCAGGCCGTGGACTGCGGACCTGTTCTCGATCCAGGTGGAGGCGGCGGTGAAGCCATTTCGTGCCGGCCAGTTCGGGCGGCTTGCGTTGCCCCACGATGGCGAGATGATAGCGCGCCCGTATTCGTTCGTGAATACGCCCTCGGAACGGCCGCTCGAGTTCCACTTCATCGTGCTACGCGACGGGCCGCTCACCCAACGTTTGGCGAACCTGAAGCCCGGTGACGCCATCTGGATTGCCCCCCAAGCCTCGGGCTTAATGACGCTCGCCGACATCCCCGCCGCGGACTACCTGTGGCTGCTTTCCACCGTAACGGCCATCGGCCCATTCTTATCGATCTGCAAGACCGATGAGCCGTGGCAGCGGTTCAAGAAGGTGGTCTTGGTGCACGCGGTGCGCTACACCAGCGAGCTCGCCTACCAGGACATCATCCGGGCAATCGCCGCCGTCCGCGGTAAGCAGTTCGTCTGCGTTCCGTTTGTGAGCCGGGAGGACACTGATTTCGCCATCCGGGGCCGCGTCCCTCAGGCGATCGAGGACGGGCGGCTGGCGGCGCACGCGGGCGTCTCGCTCGTCGCCGCCAGCAGTCAAGTCGTGATCTGCGGCAACCCCGAGATGGTGAAGGATACCCGCCACGTCCTGGAAGCCCGAGGCTTCAAGAAGAACCGCTGTAGCGACCCTGGGCAGATTACTGTCGAAGCCTACTGGTAACCCGTGGCCCCCTGCGCTGAACCTCGACATACGGCGAATAGAACAGCGACCTGGACACGTTGGAAAGGAACAACCATGGCGCCTTCTGCGTCTTGACCCGGTTCTGACAGGCAGCGGTTGTTGACAAAGCGTAAAGCGAAGCGATGCGATGAAGGAGTACTGCCATGGCAGGTCTGGACAAGAACATCCCCAGCCCTACTGAAATCAAGCTGCACCAGAAGTCCCGTATCCTGGAAATCTCGTTTGCCGACGGCAAGACGTTCCAGTTCCCCTCCGAGTTTCTGCGCGTCTATTCTCCGTCTGCGGAGGTGCGCGGCCACGGGCCGGGCCAGGAGGTTCTGCAAGTCGGCAAGAAAAATGTCGAGATCAAGCATATCGAGCCGGTCGGCACCTACGCGATCCAGCCCACCTTCTCCGACGGCCACGATACCGGCATCTATTCGTGGGACCTTCTCTACGACTACGGCCTTCACCAGGAAGAAATGTGGCGGCACTACCTCAAGCGCATGGAGGAAGCCAGGATGAGCCGCGAGCCGGGCCCCGCGCCTTTCGAGCAGCGTCCAAAGTCGAAGTAGGGATTACTAGTGTCGTGAGTCATTATTACGATGCAAAATTCCTGAATCCGCTCGCATTGAGAAACTGTAGGTCAGGTTGCCGCATCGGTGGCTACCTGACGCACAGCGGATGTCGGGGAACGCTGCGCGTACCCCGACCTACGCCTAACATGGAAATGTCGTCCTCGCGAAGGCGGGGACCCATACTGCGCTACGATGCGCGATGATGCATGGTATGGATTCCCGTTTCCACGAGAATGACACAGTCTTGGTAAATGATCGTCCAACCTGAAACATCCCTCGACCCACTCGCCGGTGTCCCGGTGGAGACCATGGGGCGCGTGACAAGCGATGTGCCGTTCAAGGCGGTGTTGATCAATCCTTACGAACTGGGGCGTCAGCCCTTCGCGCTCGCAGAGCCCGCCGCATGGCTGAAAAGCGCGGGTTTCCAGGTGGCGTGCATCGACCTTTCGCTGCAGAAGCTCGATCCCCGCACCCTGGCCGGCGCCAGCCTCGTGGCGGTCTACGTCGGCATGCACACCGCTACGCGCATCGCGGTCGAAGCGATTCCGCGCATCAAGGCGCTCGCCCCCGCAGCCCACTTGTGCGTTTACGGACTGTATGCGCCGATGAACGAAATGCTCCTGCGAGGGCTCGGCGTTGGAACGGTTCTTGGCGGCGAATTCGAGCCGGGATTATTGAGCCTCGCCGAGCGCCTGCGAAGCACTCGCCGCAACGGGACCCAGAGCGAGCCGCT
>MERG01000093.1 GCA_001771985.1 Betaproteobacteria bacterium RIFCSPLOWO2_12_FULL_62_13
CACCGTTTCTCCTTTGCCGAGATCGGAATGAATTACGCGGTTGCGGCCGCCGGGGGTGAGCGCGGTCCTGCGGAACGGTTCGGCCGCCTCGACGGGTTTGAACTTGGGCGGCGTCTTGTCCTCGCGCCGCGGCGGACGCACCGGCAATTCAATCGAGCTCTTGCCGGTGTACAGCGTGAGGGTGACGGGCTCGGGCGAGGGCCAGATGAGCGGCCAGTAAGTCGTCGACACCGCGACGCGGATGCGGTGCCCCTTGATGAAGGCGTAGCCGCTATCGACAAGCGGCACCCGGACTGTATAGCGCTTGCCGGGCGTAAGCCGGATCGGTTTTTCGGCGCCGTTGATATGCGTCAGGTTGAAGGCGCCGTAAGTGACGCGCGTCGAAGCGCCGTCGGGTGCGACATCGCACAACCGCACGCAGATGAAAGCGACCGGACGGTCGATCGCGATGGCAAGCGTTGCCGCCGGCGTGCCGAGAATCTCGACGGTCTTCGTCAGCGGCGGCGAATCGAAGCAAATCGACTTGCCGTCGTCGGCGCGCTGGTCGCCCGGCAGTTCCGGGCTCGCCCCGTGCTGGAACCACGGCATGAGCTCCCCGCATTCCAGTCCCAGGGTCTGCGGCGATTTCCACACGATCTTGCCTGCTTTGCCGGCGCGGTCCGCCAAGCGTCCGCCGCCGTTCAAGACGTAACGCTTGAGCCTGATGCGCGGCGACGGCCACGTTGGTTCGGCTACCCAGCGCCCCGGCGATCGGGGATAGTAATTCTTCGCCGGCACCGCCTGTGGCATCCACGCGGTGAGCGCCGGCTCTTTCATCATGCCGGTGTCCCTGCCGCGCGTCCAGTGATCGCACCAGCGCAGCGATTCCTGGAGAAAACCGATCGCCGGACCCGGCACACCGAGGTGCGGAAAGCGGTGCCCCCATGGACCGATCAGGCCTTTGCGCGGCGTCTTGAGCTTCACCAGCGCTTCGCCGACTGCGCTCACGTAAGCGCCATCCGCCCAGCCGCTCACCGCGTAGACCGGACACTGGATGCGGTCGTAATCGATGGCGCGGCTGCGCCAGTAATCCCCGTAATTCTGATGCTTCAACACCGAGATGATCTGCGGCACATTGTGTTCCAGCCTTTCCATCCACATTTCGCGCCAGCGCGCTTCAACGAGCAGCGGGTCGGGCGCGCGCGACTTGTAGCCGAGCATCTGCGTCGACCAGCGGATCGAGCGCAGCAGCACGCAGCCGCCGCGGAAGACCTGGCTGTGGACGTAGCGATCGGGTGCGAACGAGCACGCAATAATGGCTTTGAGTTCCTTCGGCGCCCGATACGCGGTCTGAATCGCCTGGAATCCGCCCCACGAAATACCGAACATGACGACCTGGCCGTCGCTCCACGGCTGGGCGGCAATCCACTTGAGCGCTGCGAGCGTGTCGTCCTGCTCCTGCTGCATCGCGAACACCCCCTGATGCCCCTCGGAATCGCCCGAGCCGCGGATGTCGACACGCATCGCCGCGTAGCCGTGGCCTGCGAAATAGCGGTGATGCATGGCGTCGCGCGGCGCATAAATATCGCGTTTGCGGTACGGCAGCACCTCTATGATGGTTGGCACCCTTTGGCGCGCGGCGATGTCGGGAAGCCACAGCTTGGCCGCAAGGCGGCAGCCGTCCGGCATCGGAATCCAGCACTCCTCGGTTTCGGTGTAGGTATGAGGAAAGTTGGTTATCGTTTTCAATTTGCAGCCTCCCTTGCGTTGCCCATCCGAACAGCCGTCGACACGATGGTGAATACGTAGCGGGCATGAATGCGTTCCCGATGACCTACGTCAAACTCCGCTCGGTACGTAGGGTGGGCTCTGGCGCACCCGTCGATGCTCGCCGATCATGTGTGGGCATAAATGCCCACCCTACGATAGACATTAAATCCCGGCCAGCTTCGAGTTGGCCGCTGTCAGACGCTCGACCAGCACACGCAGGAAGGCGCGGTCGAAGTTGAGCCGGCAGAGCTCACTCACGCGTTCGAGCGCCAACACGGGAATCCTCAGCATGCGCGCGTCGCTCGCCGCGATAACGTCCGCCGTGCGCACTTTACCCGGCGCCCCCAGGTAGGCCATTTCCCCGAAGCACTCCCCCGCCTTGAGCGTGGAGAGCAACCGCAAGTTGCGCGTGACGCGCGCTTCGCCGCCCACCAGGATGCAGAAAAACTCGCCCGGTTCGCCCTCCTTCATGATCGCCTGGCCCTTGGTTACCGTGTGCCACTCGCCGAAGCGCAACACCTCCCACAGTTCGGCGTCGCTGAACGAGCGGAAGAATGGCAGCGAGCGCAGCGCGTTGAACTTTTCCGTTTCCAGCACCCCGCGCTTGGCAAGCGGCGCACCCGAGGCGACAGCCGCGAGATCATCCGCGAACTGTTGCCAGCTCTGGTAGCGGATGGCTGGGTCGCGCTCGATCGCGCGCCGCACCACGACATCGATTTCGCTCGAAATCCCGGGCCGGAACTCCGAAGGCAGCGGCGGATTGGCATTCAGGACCTGATAAGCGAGCGCGGCGATGTTGCCCGCCAGAAACGGCATGCGCCCGGTGAGAAGCTGGAACATCACCACCCCCAGCGCGTAAATGTCGGTCTGGTGGTTGAGCGGCCTGTTGAGGTGTTGCTCCGGCGACATGTAGGCCGGCGTGCCGATGCCGTCGATGACGGTGCGTTCGGTCTGCAGCATCGCCGCCGAGCCGAAGTCCGTGATCTTGATGTCCGTGTCGTCATTGATCAGGATATTCGCGGGCTTGATGTCGCGGTGAATGACGCCGAGATGGGAAGCGAAATCGAGCGCGCGCGCACACTTGTAGATGACCTCGATCACGTCACCCACCTCCAGCAGGTTGTCCGGCCGCGTGAAGCGCTGCAGCGTGCCGCCGGGGACGTACTCCATCACAATGTAGGCATTGTCCTCGTCGGCGACCGCATCGTAGATTTGAACGATGTGCGGGTGAACGAGCTTGCCCGCGAGCGAGGCCTCGTTCAGGAACAGGCGGTGCATGACGTTGCCGCTCGACGGATTCTTCAACGCATCCTGCGCCACGAGCTTGATCGCCACCTCGCGATTGGCGAACGGGTCGCGCGCGAGGTAGACACTGCTCGTCGCCCCATCGCCGAGCTTCCTGATGATTTCGTACTTGCCGATCTTTTCGGTCAGTCGACCGGATCGCTCGGACACCACTTGCTGCGTCATTTCACCTTTCCGCCGAAGGTGCGCTTCACGTTCGAGCGCTTCCAGTCCTCAGGCTTGCCGTGAAAACAGCGCTTGTCGCGCGGCCCGTGGGTCGTCACGTGCGGAAACGTGCTGTACGCCGGCGCCTGGCTTGTGGATGGCGCCTTCGCGGCAGTCGTCTTGTCGGGATTATCCATATCATGCGCCCTCGTGCTCGTTGCGATTTAACCGCATCCCCTTCTCAAGCGTCAACCATGCCCATCGTACGCCATCGATGCGCGCCGCGCCAGCGGCTTCCGCGCGGGCACACGGAATCCCGGAAATGTCGTGCTAGTATGGGTCTCGGGTTTCGAGTTTCGGGTTTCGAGTTTCCGGTTTCGGGTTCTGGGTCCTTTCGTCATGAACGCACGCGCTGACTCCGCCTGGCAATTCTGGATCGACCGCGGCGGGACCTTCACCGATATCGTCGCGCGCCGCCCGGATGGCGCCGTGGTCACCCACAAGCTCCTTTCTGAAGATCCCGGGCGCTACGACGACGCTGCGCTCGCCGGTATCCGCGATCTGCTCGGTGTGCCGCGCGATGACGCCCTTCCGGCTGAAAAGATCGCCGCGGTCAGGATGGGCACCACCATCGCGACCAACGCGCTGCTCGAGCGCAAGGGCGAATCCACCGTTCTATTCATCACGCGGGGCTTCCGCGATGCGTTGCGCATCGCCTACCAGAACCGGCCGCGCATCTTCGACCGCCATATCGTGCTTCCGGAACTGGTCTACCGGGCGGTCTACGAGGTCGCCGAGCGCGTCACAGCACACGGCGAAGTGCTGACCCCGCTCGACGAAACACAGGCAGCACGCGACTTGCGCGAAGCCTGCGAACGCGGCTACCGCTCAGTTGCGATCGTGCTGCTGCATGGCTATCGTTACCCCGCTCACGAGCGGCGCGTGGCGGAGCTCGCACGTGTAGCCGGCTTCACGCAGGTCTCGGTGTCACACCAGGTGAGTCCCCTCATGAAGCTCGTCTCCCGCGGCGACACGACGGTGGTGGACGCGTATCTGTCGCCCATACTTCGCCGCTACGTCGAGCGCGTTTCACGGGAGTTGCCGCACTCGCGCGTGTATTTCATGCAATCGAGCGGCGGGCTCACCGATGCGCGGCTATTCCAGGGCAAGGACAGCATACTTTCGGGACCGGCCGGCGGGGTGGTCGGCGCCGCGCGCACGGCGCTCACCGCGGGGTTCGACCGCATCATCGGGTTCGATATGGGCGGTACTTCGACCGATGTCTCGCATTACGCAGGCAGTTTCGAGCGCGTCTTCGAAACCCTGGTTGCCGGTGTCAGAATGCGCGCGCCGATGATGAGCATCCACACGGTGGCCGCGGGTGGCGGCTCGATCCTGCATTTCGACGGCGCGCGGCTGCGCGTGGGCCCCGATTCCGCGGGCGCGCAACCGGGACCCGCCTGTTATCGCAAAGGCGGCCCGCTCACTGTCACCGACTGCAATGTGATGCTGGGCAAGATCCAGCCGCAGTTCTTTCCGCGCGTGTTCGGACCGGGCGGCGACGAACCGCTCGACGGCGTGGTGGTGCGAGGGAAGTTCGCCGCGCTCGCGTCAGAGGTCGCGCGAGCGACCGGCACCACGCTCAGCGGCGAGCAAGCGGCTGAAGGCTTCGTCAGGATCGCCGTGGAAAACATGGCCAACGCCATCAAGAAGATCTCGGTGCAACGCGGCCACGACGTCACCGGCTACACGCTCGTTTGCTTCGGCGGCGCGGCCGGCCAGCACGCCTGTCTCGTCGCTGACGCGCTGTCGATGCCGCGCATCTTGGTCCACCCTTATGCCGGCGTACTCTCAGCCTATGGCATGGGGCTCGCCGATATCACCGCTATGCGCGAGCACGCAGTCGAGGCGCGCCTTGAGGCGCGCCTCATGCCCCAGCTCGATCAAACACTCTCCGATCTCGCTGCTGCGGCGCGCGCGGAAGTTCTGGATCAGGGTGTTGCGCCGGGATGCATTTTCGAGCACAAACGGGCGCACCTGCGCTACGAAGGGACCGACACCGCCGTCATCGTCGATTTCGCCGACTCCCCGGCAATGACGCAACAGTTTGAAACCAGCTACCGGCAGCGCTACAGCTTCCTGATGCCGGACCGCGCGCTGCTGGTGGAAGCGGTTTCGGTCGAGGTGGTGGGCGAAACTGAAATCCTTACCCCCCCCACCCCAACCCTCCCCCATCGAGGGGGAGGGAGCGACAGATCAGGAGGGGGGGGGAACTTGGATAGGGGAGGAAACATAGAAGAGGGGCGCGAGGACAAATTGCAGGCCGCAGCGCGCGTTCAAATGTTCAGCGGCGATGGGTTTCACGATACACCGGTCTATCGGCGGGAAGCGCTGCGCCCGGGCGATCGCATCACCGGCCCTGCCATCATCGCCGAAGCCAACGCCACCACCGTGGTGGAGCCGCAGTGGCAGGCGCAGGTGACGCCGCTTCACTATCTGGTGCTCACGCGCTCGGCGCCGCGCCCGC
The DNA here is from genome assembly GCA_001771985.1 of Betaproteobacteria bacterium RIFCSPLOWO2_12_FULL_62_13. Taxonomy (GTDB): domain Bacteria; phylum Pseudomonadota; class Gammaproteobacteria; order Burkholderiales; family SG8-41; genus DSOT01. The sequence continues at coordinate 5,726 of MERG01000093.1, forward strand.
AACGCGCCGCAGTCGGCACGCGGCCTGATCCCGTAATGCTCGAAATTTTCAACAACCTCTACATGGCGATCGCCGAGCAGATGGGCGTGACGCTTGCCAATACCGCCTATTCGGTCAATATCGAGGAGCGTCTCGACTTTTCCTGCGCGCTGTTCGACGCGGGCGGCAACCTGATCGCCAACGCGCCGCACATGCCGGTGCATCTGGGCTCGATGGGCGAAAGCGTGAAGACCGTGATCCGCGACAATGCCCCGCGGATGCGCGCGGGCGACGTGTTCATGCTGAACGACCCATACCACGGCGGCACGCACCTGCCCGACATCACCGTCATCACCCCCGTTTTCGACGATGCGGGGAAGAAGGTGCTGTTTTACGTCGGCGCACGCGGCCATCACGCCGATATCGGCGGCATCACGCCCGGCTCGATGCCGCCCCACAGCACGCATCTTGACGAGGAAGGCGTGCTCGTCAGCAATTTCCTGCTGGTCGAAGGCGGCCGTTTCCGCGAACGTGAAACCCGCGCGCTGCTCTCCTCGGCCCGCTATCCGGTGCGCAACGTTGAACAGAACATTGCGGATCTCCGGGCGATGATCGCGGCGAACCAGAAGGGCGTGGTCGAACTGAGACGCATGGTCGAGCACTTCGGGCTCGACGTCGTGCACGCCTACATGCAGCACGTGCAGGACAACGCCGAGGAATCGGTGCGGCGCGTGATCGACGTGCTGAAGGACGGCGAGTTTGCTTACGAGATGGACAACGGCGCGATCATCCGGGTGAAGATCCGCATCAACCGCGCCGCGCGCTGCGCGGTGATCGACTTTACAGGCACCTCGCCGCAACTCGAGAATAATTTCAACGCGCCTTCCGCCGTCACCATGGCCACCGTGCTCTACGTGTTTCGCACGCTGGTGAACGACGACATTCCGCTCAACGCGGGATGCCTGAAGCCGCTTGAGGTGATCATTCCCGAGGGCTCGCTGCTCAATCCGCGATATCCGGCCGCGGTCGTCGCCGGCAATGTCGAGACGTCGCAATGCGTGACCGACGCGCTCTACGGCGCGCTCGGCGTAATGGCGGGCTCACAGGGCACGATGAACAACTTCACTTTCGGCAATGCCCGTTATCAGTATTACGAAACGATCGCTGGCGGTTCGGGCGCCGGAATACTCGGCCGCGCTCCCGGCGGATCGCTCATCGGTTTCGACGGCGCCGACTGCGTGCAGACGCACATGACCAATTCGCGCCTGACCGATCCCGAAGTGCTCGAATGGCGCTTTCCCGTGCTGCTCGAAAGCTTTGCGATCCGCCGTGGCAGCGGCGGCACAGGCCGCTGGCGCGGCGGCGACGGCGCGGTGCGGCGCGTGCGTTTTCTCGAGGCGATGACCGCGGCAATCCTGTCGGGCCATCGCCGCGTGCCGCCCTACGGTGTAGCGGGCGGAGAGCCCGGCTTGGTTGGACACAACCGGGTCGAACGCGCCACCGGGGATGTGATCGAGCTCAAGGCCTGCGACACGGTCGAAATGCGGCCCGGCGACGTGTTCGTGATCGAAACCCCGGGCGGCGGCGGTTACGGCACGCCCGAAGGCGCGGACGTTCAGCCCCCAAAGCTTTAGCCACAAGGACACAGAGTTCGCAGAGAAAAATCGAAAAACAGCGCGGCCGTGAATCGTAGTTCTTTGTGTTCTCTGTGCCCTCCGTGCTCTCTGTGGCTTTGCTATTGCTCACTCCTTCGACTTCCGGTCCGGTTTCGGGTCAAGCCCCATCAGGCGCAAAACCCACGCCAGCACGAAGCCCGCCACGAGCGGCCACCACTCCATCAACATGAGCGCGAGCACGGCCACGGAGCCGTAAGTGCTGCTCATCAATACCAGGCCCGGGTGCCGCGCGCGGTAATAGGCAAAGAGCAGCGCGAGCGTCAAGACGATGAACAGGGCCGAAACGATGTAAATAACGACGTTCATACCGGAGAGTGAAACGACAGCGGCGGTGATCTGATCTCGACAATCACGAATTTTACACGCTGCCGCGAAATAGCCGCTCCTGCGGCCGCCTGCTATGATTGTCACAAAACCTTCATAACAACGGACCGCCCTCGCCCGTGCCGCGACGCCACGCCAAACGCACACTCGCAACCTGCTGCACCGCCCATACCCTGCATGACGGGCTTTCCGACGTCACGTATGTGTTGCTGCCGCTGCTGGCGCAGACTTTCGGCCTCACGCTCGCGCAGGTCGGGCTGGTCCGCGCCGCGCATCGCGTGGCGATGGCCTCGTTCCAGATTCCGGCGGGACTCGTCGCCGAACGTTTCGGCGAGCGCAATCTGCTTGCCATCGGCACGGCAATCGCCGGGATCGCCTTCATCGCGCTCGGCTACGCATCGGGTTTCTGGATGATTCTCGCCGCGCTGTTC
>MERG01000094.1:0-5233 GCA_001771985.1 Betaproteobacteria bacterium RIFCSPLOWO2_12_FULL_62_13
TTCTTAGGGGAATTCCCCTCCGTGGAAAACGAGGCTAGTCTGGTCGCCCGCAAAAGGCAAGACCTGACCCCACAGCCGTGACCCCACAGCCGGTGTGACCCCACAGCCGGTGCGACAAGCAGCGACCTGGAGCGCCTCAAGGCAGCGGTCCGCGCATAGCTCGAGCGCATGGTGCGCCTCAACCGCACGCGCGCCGACTACCTGGAGAAATTCCAGGAACTGATCGACGCCTGTAACATCGGCAGCCGCAACATCGAGGAGATCTTCCGCGACCTCGTCGCTCTCTCTCGCGCGCTCACCGAAAAGCAGGACCGGCACGTGCGCGAGCACCTGAGCGAGGAAGAGCTGACGATCTTCGATATCCTGACGCGCCCGGGGCCGAACCTGACGACCGAGGAGCGCGAAGAGGTAAAGAAGGTGGCGCGACAGCTCCTCGCTCGACTGAACAAGCTGCTCGTCCTCGGCAGGCGACAAAAGGTTCAGGGTCGTGCCGGCGTGCGGCTTGCGATCGAGGACGTGTTGGATGACGGCCTGCCGCGAACGTATACAAAAGAGCTGTACAAGGCGAACTGCGATGTGCTCTTCGAGCACGTGTATGAATCGTATTTAGGCGACGGCACGAGCGTATTTTCAGTCGCGGCATGAGTCCTCCGCTGCGATTCTTGCTGTCATTTGCGGTAAAATCCTGTTTTTCTACAATCTTTCTGCTTACGCTTCGTGATCACCATTGCCCTCTCCAAGGGCCGGATTTTTGACGAGACGCTGCCGCTGCTCAAGGCGGCAGGCATCGCCGTGCGCGAGAATCCGGAAACTTCGCGCAAGCTGATCCTCGGCACCAGCCGGCGCGACGTGCGGGTGATCATCGTGCGCGCAGCCGACGTGCCGACCTACGTGCAATACGGCGCCGCCGACCTCGGCGTTGCCGGCAAGGACGTGCTTGATGAGCACGGCGGTCAGGGGTTGTATCAGCCGCTCGACCTGAAGATCGCGCGCTGCCGCATGATGGTGGCGGTGCCCCAGGACTTCGATTACCAGCGCGCGGCGCGGCAGGGCGCGCGGCTCCGCGTCGCCACCAAGTACGTGCAGACAGCGCGCGAGCACTTCGGTGCGAAGGGAATGCACGTCGATCTCATCAAGCTCTACGGCTCGATGGAACTGGCGCCGCTGACGGGGCTGGCGGACGCCATTGTCGACCTGGTAAGCACCGGCAAAACGCTCAAGGCCAACCATCTGAAGGCGGTCGAGGAAATCGCGCCGGTCAGCGCGCGCTTGATCGTCAACCAGGCCGCGTTGAAGCTCAAGCGCAGCGCCATCCAGCCGCTGCTGGACGCGTTCGCGCGCGCCGCGGCATGACTGCCATGCGGCGGCTGGATACGACACAGCCGGACTTCGAGGCGCGGCTTGAGGAACTGCTCGCATTCGAGGCGGCGCAGGATCCGCGGGTGGACGCGACGGTCGAGGCCATACTCGCCGGCGTGAAGGCGCGCGGCGATGCGGCGGTGCTCGAGTACACGCGCCGTTTCGACCGGGTTGACGCGCGCTCCATGTCGCAGCTTGTAATCGGGAGGGACGATCTCTGGAACGCGGCGAGGCAAATTTCGGCTGTGCAACGTGATGCGCTGGGTGCCGCGGCAACGCGTATCCAGATGTACCACACGAAGCAGCTCGCCGCTTCGTGGGAGTTCACTGAAGCTGATGGCACGGTGCTCGGGCAACGGATCACACCGTTGGAGCGTGTCGGATTGTACGTGCCGGGTGGCAAGGCGGCATATCCGTCTTCGGTTCTGATGAACGCGATCCCCGCGAAGGTGGCGGGCGTTGCCGACCTCGTCATGGTGACGCCGACTCCGGATGGAGAACGGCATCCTTTGGTGCTGGCAGCGGCAGCCCTTGCGGGCGTAGAGAGGGTATTTACGATCGGCGGCGCGCAGGCGGTGGCCGCGCTCGCCTATGGCACGGCAACCGTTCCGCAGGTCGACAAGATCGTCGGTCCCGGCAATGCCTACGTCGCCGCGGCGAAGCGCCGTGTATTCGGCGTCGTCGGCATCGACATGGTGGCGGGTCCCTCGGAAATCCTGGTGGTGTGCGATGGCGCAACCGACGCAGACTGGATCGCGATGGACCTTTTTTCCCAAGCCGAGCACGACGAACTCGCGCAGGCGATTCTGCTCACACCGGACGCTGCGTTCATCGATGCAGTGGCGGCGAGCATCGAGCGCCAGCTTGCCGGGATGCCGCGGCGCGACGTCATACGGGCATCGCTTGCGGGGCGCGGCGCGCTGATCAAGGTGCGCGATCTGGACGAAGCCTGCGCGCTCGTGAACCGCGTCGCCCCTGAACACCTCGAGTTATCGGTTGCCGAGCCGCGGGTGCTCTTGTCCAGGATCCGGCACGCCGGCGCGATATTTCTGGGCCGCTATGCGTCGGAAGCGCTCGGCGATTACTGCGCCGGCCCCAACCATGTGCTGCCCACCTCGCGCACCGCGCGCTTTTCTTCGCCTCTCGGCGTCTACGATTTCCAGAAGCGCTCGAGCATCATCAGCGTTTCGCGCGAGGGGGCGCAGGCGCTCGGCCGGATCGCGGCAGAGCTCGCGCGCGGCGAAGGCCTGCCGGCGCATGCCGCTTCGGCCGAATACCGGATGAAGTGATTTGAACCGCCAAGACCGCCAAGAAATTCGAAAAACATTGAATGAACAACAAGCGAACTTGAACTACTGCCCCATTAGTACAGCCCAACGCTTTGCTCATTATCAGGGTTTCCTTGGCGGCCTTGGCGGTTAATTAGTTTCTATGCCTAAAGCACCTGAAGAAATCATCCGCGACGAGATTCTGGCGCTCACTGGGTACCACGTGCCCGACAGCACCGGCATGGTGAAGCTTGACGCGATGGAGAATCCCTATCGATTACCGGCGGAGGTCCAGGTCGAAGTTGCGCGGCTGGTCGAGCGCGCTGCACTGAACCGCTATCCCGACTCAGACGCGGCGCGGCTCAAGGCGCGGCTGCGAGAAGCGATGCAGATCCCGGCCGCAGCGGATGTGCTGCTTGGCAACGGGTCGGACGAAATCATTCAGATGTTGATCATGGCCGCCGCACGGCCGGGTGCCACGGTGCTGGGGCTCGAACCCTCGTTCGTGATGTTCCGCATGATTGCCGGGTTTTGCGGCGTGCGTTTCGTCGGGGTGCCGCTCAACCCGGACTTCACGCTCAATGCCGACCGGGTTCTGGCCGCCGCCGCCGAGCATCGGCCGGCATTGATTTTCGTCGCCTTTCCCAATAATCCGACCGGCAATTTGTTCGATCCCGGAGCCATCGCGCGCATCATCGAGGCGGCGCCTGGCGCCATGGTGGTGGACGAGGCCTATCATGCGTTCGCCGATAGGACGTTCATGCCGCGCCTCAAGGATTACCCTAACCTGCTGGTGATGCGCACGTTGTCGAAATCGGGCCTGGCCGGGCTGCGGCTCGGGGTGCTCGCCGGCGCCGGCACCTGGCTCGCGCATGTCGGCAAGGTGCGGTTGCCGTATAATGTGAACGTGCTGACCCAACTCGTTGCGGACAAAGTGTTACAGCATCAGGACATTCTCGCGCAGCAGGCGGCGGCGATCAAAGCGGAGCGGACGCGACTTTTTGACGAGCTGAAACGCATACCGGGAGTGCGCCCTTACCCGAGCGATGCCAATTTCATCCTGTTCAGGACCGGAACAGCGGACCGGGTGTTCAACGGGCTCAAGCAACGCGGCGTTCTGATCAAGAATCTCAATGGCTCTCATCCGTCACTCGTGGACTGCTTCCGCGTCACCGTCGGCACGCCGGAAGAAAACGGCAAATTCCTCAGTGCGCTGAGCGAAACGGTCAACGCCTAGCTCCCATCGTTCGTTTTCCAGGTCGAGTCATCCATCCGGGCGCCGTCATGCGTGAGGCCAAAGTCACCCGCAATACGCAGGAAACGCAGATCAGCGTGAAACTCAATCTCGACGGAAGCGGCAAATCGCAGCTCGTCACCGGCGTGCCGTTCCTCGATCACATGCTGGACCAGGTCGCGCGCCATGGTGTATTCGATCTTGAAATCGCTGCCAAGGGCGATCTGCGCATCGACGCCCACCACGTCGTCGAGGATATCGGGATCACGCTCGGCCAGGCATTTGCCAGGGCGGTCGGCGACAAGAAAGGCGTGCGCCGCTACGGGCATGCCTACGTGCCGCTCGATGAGGCCTTGTCGCGCGTGGTGGTTGATCTGTCGGGGCGTCCGGGATTGGAAATGAATGTGAATTTCGTGCGCGCGAGGATCGGCGAATTCGACGTCGATCTGGTGCGCGAATTCTTCCACGGCTTCGTCAACCACGCCCAGGTTACGCTGCACGTCGACAATCTGAAGGGCGACAACGCCCACCACCAGGCGGAAACGGCCTTCAAGGCGTTCGGCCGCGCGTTGCGCATGGCGGTCGAGCTCGACCTGCGCATGGCCGGGATGTTGCCGTCCACCAAAGGCACTCTGTAAGTTGAGAGTTTAGAGTTCAGAGTTTAGAGTCGAGCGTTTTGGACGCCGGAGGAACTGCCAAACCCTGAACTCTCAACGCTTAGCGCAACCCTCGCTCTCAATCCCGAACTCTCAACTTTTAACTCTCAACTCTAAACTGCTTCAATGGCCGACATCGCTGTCATCGACTACGGCATGGGCAATCTGCGCTCCGTGGCGAAAGCCATAGAGCATGTCGCGCCCCACGCTAATGTTGCGGTAACGAGCGAACCCGCAGCGGTCGCCCGCGCCGCACGGGTGGTGTTTCCGGGACAAGGCGCGATGCCGGACTGCATGCGCGAAATGGAGGCGCGGGGCTTGCGCGAAGCGGTGCTCACCGCCGCCCGCGAAAAGCCCTTTCTCGGCATCTGCATCGGCTTGCAGATGCTGTTCGAACGGAGCGAAGAAGGCGACGTCGCGGGTCTTGGGCTGCTGCCCGGCAGGGTGCGGCGTTTCCCTGCCGAGGCCATGCTCGATGCGCAGGGCGCCAAGCTCAAGGTGCCGCACATGGGCTGGAACGAAGTGCACCAGACGGCGGCGCATCCGTTGTGGGAGGGCATTGCCTCGGGCAGCCGTTTCTATTTTGTGCACAGCTATTACGTCGAACCGGCGAATCCGCAACTAGTGGCGGGTTACAGCCTGTATCCGTTTTCGTTCACCTGCGCCGTTGCGAGCGACAACATATTCGCGGTGCAGTTTCACCCCGAGAAAAGCGC
>MERG01000094.1:5324-19921 GCA_001771985.1 Betaproteobacteria bacterium RIFCSPLOWO2_12_FULL_62_13
TTTCCACCTGCCGTGGCTCGATGGAGATCGCCTTTCAGTTTCCTGCTGTTTGGGGCTTGTTCCGTTTATGCTGATCATTCCGGCAATTGACCTAAAGGATGGCAAGTGCGTGCGCCTCAAACAGGGGGTGATGGAGGACGCCACCGTGTTCTCCGTCGATCCCGGCGCGATGGCCAAACACTGGCTCGACCAGGGCGCGAGGCGGCTGCACGTGGTCGATCTCAACGGCGCCGCCGCAGGGCGACCGAAAAACGAACATGCGATCAATGCGATCACTTCCGCGGTCGGCGAGCAGATCCCGATCCAGCTCGGCGGCGGCATCCGCGATCTCGACACCATCGAAAAATACCTCGATCAGGGCGTCAGTTACATCGTTATCGGCACTGCCGCGGTGAAGACACCCGGCTTCCTGCATGACGCGTGCAGCGCATTCGCCGGGCACATCCTGGTGGCGCTCGACGCCAAGGATGGCAAGGTCGCGGTCGACGGCTGGTCGAAGATGACCAGGCACGATGTGGTCGATCTCGCCAAGAAGTTTCAGGATTACGGGGTGGAAGCTGTCATTTATACCGACATCGGGCGCGACGGCATGCTGAGCGGAGTCAACATCACGGCAACGGTAGCGCTTGCGCGCGAACTCGCGGTGCCGGTGATCGCGAGCGGCGGCATCACCAATCTGGATGACGTCAAGGCGCTGTGCAATGTGGAATCGGAGGGCATCGTCGGCGCCATCACCGGCCGCGCGGTGTACCAGGGCACCCTGAATTTCGCCGAGGCGCAGAAGCTCGCCGATAATCTTTCCAGGAAAGGAGAGGCGTGAGGCGATAGGCGAGAGGGGAAAAGGCAAGAACCCTCCTCTCTCCTTTCTCCTCTCTCCTCTCGGCCAATGGGACTAGCGAAGCGCATCATCCCCTGTCTTGACGTTACTGCCGGCCGGGTGGTCAAGGGTGTCAGGTTCGTGGGCCTGCGCGATGCCGGCGACCCGGTCGAAATCGCGCGCCGCTACGACGAGCAGGGCGCCGACGAGCTTGCTTTTCTCGACATCACCGCGAGCAGCGACGGACGCGACCTGCTCCTGCACATCGTCGAAGCCGTTGCGGCGCAGGTGTTCATTCCGCTCACGGTAGGCGGCGGCGTGCGCACGGTGGAAGACGTGCGGCGGCTCTTGAACGCGGGGGCCGACAAGGTGAGCATCAATACCGCCGCGGCGCAGAACCCGCAGCTCGTTGCCGATGCCACCGCGCGCTACGGCTCGCAATGCATCGTGGTCGCGGTTGACGCGAAGCGCATCGGGGGCGGTGATAACCGCTGGGAGGTGTTCACGCACGGCGGCCGCAGGCCAACAGGCCTTGATGCGCTCGAATGGGGGCGGAGGATGCAGCGGCTCGGCGCCGGGGAGATACTGCTCACCAGCATGGATCGCGACGGGACGAGGAACGGCTTTGATCTTCAGTTGACGCGCGCTTTTTCCGACGCGCTCGACATCCCGGTGATCGCGAGCGGCGGCGCCGGCAACCTCGATCACCTGGTCGATGGCATCATCGAAGGTCGCGCTGATGCCGTGCTTGCGGCAAGCATTTTTCACTATGGCGAGTACACGGTGCGCCAGGCGAAGGAGCACATCGCACGGCATGGAATCGAAGTACGGTTGTGAGGAGAGAGGAGAGAGGAGAGAGGAGTAAAATGCATAGTATGCGGACGCCCATACTCCTCACTGCATACTCCTCACGCCTCACCGCGCAGCGATGAAAGACAACTGGCTCAACAAGGTGAACTGGGCGCAGGACGGCCTGGTGCCGGTGGTCGCGCAGGAAGCGGGCTCGGGCCGCGTGCTCACGGTGGCGTGGATGAATCGCCAGGCGCTCAAGAGGACGGTGCAGACCGGCGAGGTTCACTACTGGTCGCGCTCGCGCAGGAAGCTGTGGCGCAAGGGCGAGGAATCGGGTCACGTGCAGAAAGTGAAGTCGATAAGGCTCGACTGCGATGAGGACGTGATCCTGGTCGAAGTTGAACAAGTGGGCGGTATTGCCTGTCATACCGGACGTCACAGTTGTTTTTTCCAGAAGCTGGACGGCGGCGAGTGGGTCACGACCGACCCCGTGCTCAAGGACCCCAAGGAGATCTACAGGACATGATCGACGCAACCGTACTGCGGCGTCTGGGGGAGGTCATCACGGCCCGCAAGCAGGCTGACCCTGCGAGCTCCTATGTCGCGAGCCTGTTCGCGAAAGGTGAGGACGCGGTGCTCAAGAAAGTCGCGGAAGAGGCCGCGGAGACCCTGCTCGCATCCAAGGAGGGTGATAAACTGCATATTGTTCGGGAAACCGCCGATTTATGGTTCCACTCCCTGATCTTGCTTGCATGGCACGGCCTCGGTCCCGACGACGTGCTGGCGGAGTTGCGGCGGCGCGAGGGTATCTCCGGAATTGATGAGAAAAAGTCGCGCGGGGAGTGATCCCGGCGAAGCCGGGCGCAAGGGGAACTGAGGAGTTCAAACATGGGTTCATTCAGCATCTGGCACTGGCTGATCGTATTATTGGTCGTCATTCTGGTGTTCGGCACCAAGAAGCTGCGCAATCTGGGCGCCGACCTCGGCAGCGCGGTCAAGGGCTTCAGGGAGGGCATGAAATCCGAGGAAGAGAAATCCGTCCAGACCAAGGCGGAGATTCCGCCGAGCACCGGCCAGACCATCGAAGGCGAAGCCAAGAAGGAAACGCCGAAAGTCTAGCTTGAAAGGCGAGAGGGGAGAGGAGAAAGGAGAGAGGCGGAACAGCCGGCCGATTTTCGCCCGTCGCGGGTTGCTCCTCTCTCCTCTCTTCTATCTCCTCTCCGGGCATGTTTGACATCGGCTTTTCCGAGCTTATGCTCATCGCGGTCGTGGCGCTGATCGTGATCGGCCCCGAGCGCCTGCCCACGGTCGCGCGCACGCTCGGCCACCTCTTCGGCCGCATGCAGCGCTATGTGAACGACGTCAAGGCCGACATCAGCCGCGAAATGGAACTCGATGAACTGAAAAAGCTGCAGGCGAGCATGCAGGACGCGGCGCAGTCGATCCAGCAATCCGTATCGAGGGAAATCAGCGAAGCCGAATCCGAGTTGCGGCGGGTTGCGGACGCCGTACCATCATCGCCCGAATCCGCGCTGCCGGCTCCCGCGCAGCCGCCCGCCGAACGGGCTTCGCCCCAGCTTGAACTCGGACTCGAGTCCTCGTCCGATGCGCCGTCACGGAAGCAGGCCTGAATTAAAGGGATGAGGGATGAGGGTGAACGAATGAGATAGTTTGCAGTGGGCAGTTTGCAGCAAATAATTTGAAGCCACTGCCGACTGACGGCTGCCAACTGTCAACTTCTGTCGCCACCCAGTCACACCTTTCCAGTCATCATCGGCATGGCCGAAGACACCTTCATTTCCCATTTGATGGAGTTGCGCGACCGCCTGATCCGCGCGTTGCTGGCGATTGCGGCGGTGACCGCCGTGCTTACGATCTGGCCGGGGATCGGCGGTGTCTACGACGTGCTTGCCGAGCCGATGATCCGGTCGCTGCCCGAGGGCACGCGGATGATCGCGACAGGCGTGGTGTCGCCGATTTTTGTGCCGCTCAAGGTAACGATCCTCGCCGCGTTCATGATCGCACTGCCCTACGTGCTGTACCAGGTCTGGGCGTTTGTCGCACCGGGCCTGTACGAGCACGAGAAACGCATCGGGCTGCCGCTCGTGATCGGCAGCACCGTGCTGTTTCTGCTCGGCGTCGCCTATAGCTACTTTGTCGTCTTTAGATTGGTCTTTCATGCGATCCATACCTTCGCGCCGCAGGCGATCACCCCGGCCCCGGATATCGAGGCGTATCTCAACTTCGTGATTACCATGTTTCTCGCATTCGGCATCACGTTTGAGATTCCTCTGGTCCAACTGGTTCTCGTTCGCACCGGCGCTGTCACGGTGGACAAGCTCAAGGATGTTCGCCCTTTCGTGATCGTGGGCGCGTTTGTCATGGCGGCGATCGTCACACCGCCCGACGTTCTGTCGCAACTGCTGCTTGCCGTTCCCATGTGCCTGCTCTACGAGCTCGGCATACTCGCCGCGCGTTTTGTGAAAACGAAAGCGGAGGAAGAGGGTGAATATCACCCGCCCGAACCCGAGATGCAGCGCGAGCTCGACAAGATCGAAGCGCAGGAGAAGAAAGACAGCGCTTAGTTCAGTTTCGAGTTTTAAGTTTTTGGTTTCGAGTGGTGGTATTGCGCTGACGCGCCCGCTCGGATCTGATCAACAACCAAACACTCAGCACTGAGCACTCTGCACTCACCACTACTCTTTCCGCGGCTGTTTGGGGCGCCGGCCGATGGTTACGGTGATCTCGGTTTCACGGCGCTCACGAATGAGCTTTAGGCGCGCGTGCTGTCCGGGCTGAAGCGTGGCAATCAGGTTGAGCAGACCGTTCGAATTCGCGAACGGCTTATCGTTCACCGCGATCAGGATATCGCCGGGCTTGACGCCGGCCTTATCGGCCGGCGTGCCGCGGAAGACTTCCGTAATGAGCGCGCCGCGAATGTCAGGCAGCTTGAATGACTCTGCGAGTTCCTTGTTCATATCCTGCAGTCCGACCCCGATCCAGCCGCGCGTCACCGAGCCGTGCTTGACGATCTGCTCCAGGACCTGCTTGGCAACGCTCGCCGGGATTGCGAACCCGATGCCGACCGAGCTTCCCGTGCTTGAGTAGATCGAGGAGTTGATGCCTATCAGGCTGCCGTTGATGTCGATCAGGGCCCCGCCAGAATTGCCCGGATTGATCGCGGCGTCGGTCTGAATGAAATTTTGAAACGGTATGTCAATTGGCAGATTGGAGCGCCCCAGCGCACTGACGATTCCAAGCGTGACCGTTGAGCCGAAACCGTAGGGGTTTCCAATTGCCAGCACCACGTCCCCGACGCGCGCCTTCTCGGACTGCCCGAACGTGATTGCCGGCAGCTTGGTCAGATCGATTTTCAGCACGGCCAGGTCGGTATCGGGGTCGGACCCGACCACACGCGCGCGCGCGCGCCGCGCGTCGGTGAGCGCGACCTCGATCTCGTTGGCGGCCTCGACCACGTGGCTGTTGGTGAGGATGTAACCCTTGTCGCTGACGATGACACCGGAACCCAGGTTTGTGCTCTTCCGGGTCTGGCCCTCTGGCGGGTCGGCCAAGAAATAACGCAGCACCGGGTCATCCAGAAACGGATGGCGCGCTACCTTGACGTCCTTCGTGGTATAGACGTTAACCACCGCCGGCATTGCTTTCTTCGCCGCATCGCTGAACGTGACGATCTTCTTCGCATCGGCTTCGGTCTCAAGCTCCTTGATCGTCACCACGTTGCCGCGCAGGTTCCACGCGAGCAGGTCGGGCCGCAGCGTCGACACGACGAACAGCGCCGCAAGGCACACGGTAGCGGTTTGTGCAAATACAAGCCAGAGTTTGCGCATTCTGATTCTTGACATGACCGGTTTGGCTGGAATGCGTTCTTGAGGCAATTCAATCGCTTATGGACCGCGACGAACTTGACGCCTGCCTGAACCGGTTTCTTGAAGTCCCCAGATTCCTCGATTATTGCCCAAACGGCCTGCAGGTGGAAGGACTGGGCTTGACTAAGACGCAGCGAAACCCGGCGTCGTTGCCTACCTGCCAGGTGAAATCTCCGAGCAAACCGTGCATCTGGAGCGCGGAGACGGCTTGGCGTTTCTCGCCGCGGGCCATCACGCGACCGAGCGCTTTGGAGTCCAGCCTTGGGAAAGCGCCTTGCCTGCCGCTTCGGAATCGAGCAGCGCTTCATAGACGCTCCGAATCCGGCCTGAAAGCCCTCCGGCGACGAGGGTTCCCTAACCCGCTGATCAGACGCATTTTTTCCCGGTTTTGCTTAAGTTCCGCTGCTGTTTTGTGTAAAATACTGCTTTTTTTGCGCATTTACGGGAATTAATGCATGGCTGACAAAGGCCTGGATCAAGGCAAGCGGCGGTTTCTGGTCGCCGCGACCAGCGTTGCTGGTGGCGTAGCAACCGCGGCGGTGGCGGTGCCTTTTGTCGCGAGCATGCTGCCTTCGGAGCGCGCCAAAGCGGCCGGAGCGCCGGTCGAAGCCGATATCAGCAGGCTTGCGCCGGGGGAGATGATGCGCGCTGAGTGGCGCGGCAAGCCGGTGTGGATCGTGCGCCGCACCAACGAAATGCTCGATTCGGTAAAGGCGGTTGCCGACAAGGTGGCGGATCCCAAGAGCGAGCGCAAACCCGGCGAACTGACGCCTTCGTATGCGCGCAACGAATACCGCTCGATCAAGCGTGAGTACCTGATTGTGGTTGGAATCTGCACCCATCTCGGGTGTTCCCCCGTGGACAAGTTCAAGGGCCAGCCCGAGGCATTTGATCCCGAGTGGAAGGGCGGTTTCTACTGCCCTTGCCACGGCTCGCTGTTCGATCTCGCGGGTCGCGTCTACAAGAACAAGCCCGCGCCCGACAATCTCATCGTGCCGCCGCACAAGTACCTGAGCGAAACCAAGATCCTGATTGGCGAAGATACCCAGGGAGCATAGAACGCATGGCTGCGACCGAAAAACAGCCGATCGCCGGCGCGGGCCCCCTCAACGGCATCCTCACCTGGATCGATCAGCGCTTTCCGCTGATGCAACTGTGGCGGGAGCACCTGGCGGAATACTACGCGCCGAAGAACTTCAACTTCTGGTACTACTTCGGCTCGTTGGCGCTGCTGGTGCTGGTGCTCCAGATCGTGACCGGCATCTTCCTGGCGATGCACTACAAGCCCGACGCGGCGCAGGCCTTCGCCTCGGTCGAATACATCATGCGCGAGGTGCCCGGCGGCTGGCTTATCCGCTACATGCATTCGACGGGGGCGTCCGCCTTCTTCATCGTGGTGTACCTGCACATGTTCAGCGGCCTCATGTATGGCTCTCACCGGCGGCCGCGCGAGCTCGTCTGGATTGTCGGCATGGTGATCTACCTGAGCCTGATGGCGGAGGCGTTCTTCGGCTATCTGCTGCCATGGGGCCAGATGTCATACTGGGGCGCGCAGGTGATCGTGAACCTCTTCGACGCCATCCCGTTGATCGGGCCCGATCTCGCGCTGTGGATCCGAGGCGACTATGTCGTGTCGGATGCGACGCTCAACCGTTTCTTCTCGTTCCACGTGATCGCGATCCCGCTGGTCTTGCTGGGATTGGTCGCCGTGCACATTATGGCGCTGCATGAAGTGGGTTCCAACAATCCCGACGGCGTCGAGATCAAGAAGGTGAGGGATCCCAAAACGGGCCGCCCGGTGGATGGCATCCCGTTCCATCCCTACTACACTGTCAAGGATACGCTCGGCGCGGTCGTGTTCCTGATCGTGTTCAGCGTGATCATGTTCTTCATGCCGGAATTGGGCGGCTATTTCCTCGAGTACAACAATTTCATCCCGGCCGACCCGCTGAAGACGCCGTCCCATATCGCTCCGGTGTGGTATTTCACGCCGTACTACTCGATCCTGCGCGCCACCACGGAGGATTTCATGTGGGTCCTTGCCGTGGCCGTGATCGCTCTTGCGGCGCTGATCGTTTTGAGCGTGAGGCGCGCGCGCGTGAAAGCCGGCGTGGCGGCCGGTACAGCGGTGCTGCTGTTCGGGTTTTTCAACTTCGATCCCAAAGTGTGGGGTGTGGTGCTGATGGGTGTTGCGGTTCTGATCTTCTTCTTTCTGCCGTGGCTCGACCGCAGTCCCGTAAAGTCGATTCGCTACAAGGGCAGCCTCTACAAGGCTGCGCTTGCGATTTTCGTGGTCGCGTTCGTGGTGCTCGGCTATTTCGGCACCCAGCCGGTGACCACCGGGGCGACGATCATGGCGCAGATCTTCACCCTGCTCTACTTTGCGTTCTTCGCATTGATGCCCTGGTATTCGAAGATGGGCAAGACCAAGCCCGAACCGGAGCGGGTGACCTGGTGAGGCGCGACGCGATGAACCTTGCAGGAAAAATGCTGTTCGCCCTTCTGCTCGTGCCGCTGGTCGCGCTGGCGGCGACGGAGGAGATCAAGCTCGATCGCGCGCCGATCGACGGCCAGGACCTGATCTCCCTGCAGCGCGGGGCGTGGGCGTTCGTCAACTATTGCCTGAACTGTCACAGCGCGAATTACATGCGCTATAACCGCCTCAATGAACTCGGGCTCACGGAACAGCAGATCCGGGACAACCTTGTGTTCACCGAATCAAAAGTCGGTGACCTGATGAAGAACGCGATGGACCCAAAGGATTCCAGGGAGTGGTTCGGGGCGCCGCCGCCCGACCTCACCGTGATCGCGCGCGCGCGCGCTTCGCACGCCGGTTCCGGCGCCGACTGGCTCTATACCTTTCTGCGCAGCTTCTACCGCGACCCGAGCCGTCCGACGGGCTGGAACAACACGGTGTTCCCGAATGTCGGCATGCCGCACGTGCTTTATCAACTGCAGGGCGAGCAGGTGCTCAAGACTGAAAGAGTCCAGGGGCCGGGCTATCCGATCGAAGTACAGAAGCTCGCGCTGGAGAAGCCGGGCACCATGGCGCCGATAGGGTACGACCGCCTCGTCGCCGACCTCGTCAACTACCTGAACTACATGGCGGAGCCGGCGGCCGGGGACCGGAAGCAGATCGGGATCTACGTGCTGTGGTTTCTGGGCGTGATGTTCGTGCTGGCCTATCTGCTCAAGAAGGAATACTGGAAGGACGTGCACTAGTTCCGTGAACGGTGAACAGGAAACAGTGAACCGTGAGCGGCGGACCGTCTTTTACCGTCTACCGTTCACCATTTACCATTCACTCATGGCAAAGCCATTATGATGACTCTGTATTCGGGCACCAGTTGCCCATTCAGCCAGCGCTGCCGCATCGTGCTCTACGAGAAGGGCATGGATTTCCAGATCGTCGACGTTGATCTTTACAACAAGCCGGAAGACCTGGCGGTGATGAATCCCTATAACCAGGTGCCGGTGCTGGTCGAGCGCGATCTCATCCTCTACGAGTCGAACATCATCAA
Organism: Betaproteobacteria bacterium RIFCSPLOWO2_12_FULL_62_13; assembly: GCA_001771985.1. Taxonomy (GTDB): domain Bacteria; phylum Pseudomonadota; class Gammaproteobacteria; order Burkholderiales; family SG8-41; genus DSOT01. The sequence continues at coordinate 14,342 of MERG01000094.1, forward strand.
CGAGTACATCGACGACCGTTTCCCCCACCCGCAGCTGATGCCGGCCGATCCGGTGATGCGCGCGCGGGCGCGGCTATTCCTGTTCCGCTTCGAGCACGAGATGTTCAGCCACATCGAGGCGATCGAGAAGGGGACGCTGAAACAGGCCGAAAAGGGCCGCACCATCATTCGCGACAACCTGACGCAGATTGCGCCGGTGTTCGCAAAGCAGAAGCACATGCTGGGCGAGGAATTCTCGATGCTGGATGTCGCGATCGCGCCGCTCCTGTGGCGGCTCGATCATTACGGCATTCAACTGCCGAAGCAATGCGCGCCGCTGATGAAGTACGCTGAGCGCCTGTTCAGCCGGCCGGCGTTCATCGACGCCCTGACCGCGTCTGAAAAAGTTATGCGAAAATAGGCGGGAAATGGGAAATAGGGAATGGGAAATGGTGAACGACGAATAGCGTCGGATGGCGATGTCAGGCTTTTCCCAATCCCCATTCTCCGTTTCCTATTCCCCCAGCAGCCATGGCAGAGCGTTCGACCAAACCGTATCTCATCCGCGCCATCCACGAATGGTGTTCGGACAGCAATCTGACGCCGTACATCTCGGTCAGGGTCGACGCCAATACGCGCGTGCCGATGGAGTACGTGAAGAACGGCGAGATTGTGCTCAACGTGGGCTACGACGCGACGCACAGGCTCACCATCGGCAACGATCTCATCCAGTTCTCCGCGCGCTTTAACGGCGTCTCGCGCGAGTGTTCGATCCCGGTGGCGGCAGTGCTCGGCATTTTCGCGCGTGAAAACGGGCAGGGGCTGCTTTTCCCGCCCGCAACCGCACCTGCGGAAGCTGCCGCTCCCGCTGCCGGGACCGGATCCGACACGCCCACCTCCCCCACCAACGGCGGCAAACCGAAGCTGCAGGTTATCAAGTAGCGTGCCGGAGCGCGGAGCAGGGGCCCCGCTTGCGGGGATGCGACCGCGGAGGCGCGCAGGCGGCCGACGCGATCACGTCTGGTTCTCGCAGGTCATGGCTCGGAGGCCGCGCACGCCGGCTGTGTCCTGGTTGCGGGGATGCGACAGCGGAGGCGCGCAGGCGGCCGACGCGACGCCGCTTAACCGGCGCCCCGCAAGCGTCGGCTTGACATTGTGGATGCGCAAGCAAGCTGTGCAAAACGCGAGCGTGCCGGGCTTATTTGGAGCACGCAGGCGACTTCTCCTTGCCTCGTGCCAGTTGAGCGCCCTTGCCAGCGAGGGTTTCTCCGCCGATTCAATAACCTACCGTTTCCGCAACCATGTATTGAGGCGATATGCGGAAGGTTTCAACCCAGGTCTTTTCAGGTATACGCCGCGGACTTTTTCAGGTAATACCCTTAGACGTGAAGGACCACGCAGATATTCACAATCTCTGTGGATAACACTGTGAACATCGCGTTGCGAATGGTGCCGAAGCGGGCGAAAAAAACCGGTTTCGTTGGGGCCGCACAATATTTGAGCAGACGCTCTGCGTTGCCAAGAGGATCGCGCAAAACGTGGTGCCGCGCGCACCGGTTGCGGTGCTTGCCGGGCCAGCGTTCCCCGAGTCAAACACTGTAAGTGGGCGTGCATCAAGTCACTCGCCGAAACCCAGCGCATCGCCTATTGACCGGCGTTTCGGCGGTAGAGAGAATGAGTGGCGCCACCGGCGAACGCATTCACATCCGCGGCATCCCCCAGCGGCAGCGTGCCGCGCCGGAAGACGACCGCTTCGTGCGAATCAAGGGAATCTGCGACAGGCACCGCGGAAACCGCGGCAACCTTTACTATGGTTACGTTCGCAATCCGATTGCTTAACCGCGAATTCGCGGAGAATGGCGGCGCCGTGGCGAGGTGGCACTGTTCTGCTTTCACCGCAACCAGAGGAGGACGAGCATGACACGGCGATTCGACGCAAAAAAGTTCAACATGGCGCATTTGCGCGCCACAGCGCAGAAATGCAGCAACTGGGGACGCTGGGGACCTCACGACGAGATCGGTACGCTCAACTACGTCACGCCGCAGGACATCATCGATGCGGCGCGCCTGGTTCGCAAAGGCAAAGCGTTTTCGCTCGCGCTCAACTTCGACCGCAACGGACCGCAAAGGGGGCTGTGGGGCAATCGCTTCAATCCCATCCACACCATGCTCGCCACAGGCACGGATGCTGTGGCGGGCAACCAGGATTCGGGCGGGCTGCGTTACGCCGACGACATGGTATCGCTGCCGCTGCAGTGCGGCACCCAGTGGGACGCGCTCGGCCACATCTTCTATGATGACAAGATGTGGAACGGCTACGACGCTCGCCTGGTGGATGCGAACGGCGCGCAAAAAAACGGCATCGAGAAAACCAAGGACAGGATGATCGGGCGCGGCGTGCTGCTCGATGTCGCGCGTCATCTCGGCCGCGCCTGCCTCGAAGACGGCGAAGCGGTCACGATCGACGACCTCGAAGCGACAGCCGGGTCGCAGAAGGTGGAGGTGCGGCGCGGCGACTTCGTGATTGTCCGCACCGGACAGATGGAGCAACGTCTCGCTTCCGGGGAGTGGGGCGGCTACGCGGGCGGCGATGCGCCGGGGCTCGCGTTCGAGACCTGTGAGTGGATCCACAAGAAGGAAATAGCCGCGATCTGTACCGACACCTGGGGTTGCGAAGTTCGTCCGAATGAAACGGATGACTGCACGCAGCCCTGGCATTGGGTGGTGATCCCGATGATCGGCATTACCATGGGCGAGATTTTCCACCTCAAGGAACTTGCCGGGGATTGCGCGGCCGACCGGGTCTACGAGTTCCTGTTCTGCGGACCGCCGCTGCCGATCACGAAAGCGGTGGGCTCGCCCATCAATCCGCAGGCGATCAAGTAGAACCCAATTGCCACAGAGATCACAGAGAACACAGAGAAAAAAGCATGCCATCGATGCAAAGGAAGCCTTTCTTCTGCAATCTCTGTGTCCTCTGCGGCGAACGCTTTTGGTTTGTGACCTTGTTCGACTGTATATGGAGTAACCCATGGCTACTCAGTTGAAACGCCGCATCGACGAGACGCATTCCGATGCTGCGGATTTGCAGGTCAGGCAGACCGTCGAACGCATCCTCGCCGAGGTCGAGGCGCGCGGCGACCAGGCGGTGCGTGATCTGTCGGAGAAGTTCGATCGCTGGTCACCGCCGGGCTTCCGTCTGAGCAAGGAGGATATCGACGGCTTCATGCGGCAGGTTCCCGACAGCACGGTCGAGGACATCAAGTTCGCCCAGGAGCAGATCCGGACCTTTGCGCAACATCAGAAGGCGGCGTTGCGCGACATCGAGGTCGAAATCCGCCCGGGCGTGAAGCTCGGCCACAGGAACATCCCCGTGGACAGCGTCGGCTGCTACGTGCCGGGTGGACGTTATCCGATGGTCGCTTCGGCGCACATGAGCATTGTTACCGCGCGGGTTGCCGGCGTGCGCCGCGTGATCGCCTGTACGCCGCCGACTGGAGGCACGCCGCATCCGGAGACGATAGCCGCGATGGCGTTGGGCGGCGCCGACGAGATATACGTTCTGGGCGGCGTCCAGGCTGTTGCCGCGATGGCGCTCGGCACCGAGACCATCTTCCCTGTCGACATGCTGGTCGGTCCCGGCAATGCTTACGTCGCCGAGGCGAAGCGCCAGCTCTTCGGCAGGGTGGGAATCGATCTGCTCGCCGGACCGACCGAGATTCTGGTCATTGCCGACGACAGCGCCGATGTCGAAATGGTGGCAGTCGATCTGCTGGGGCAGGCCGAGCACGGCCCGACCAGTCCGGCGATACTCGTCACCACTTCCCGCGCGCTTGCGGAAGGCCTGCCCGCAGAGATCGAGCGCCAGCTCAAGGCGCTGCCCACTGCCGATGTCGCGGGGGTGGCGTGGCGCGATTACGGCGAGATCATACTTGTCGAAAACCTCGAGGAAGCGGTGCGCGAGGCTGACCGCATTGCTGCAGAGCACGTCGAAGTTCTCACCCGCAATCCACGGTGGTTCCTGGAACGCATGCGCAACTACGGCGCGCTCTTCCTCGGCCCGGAAACCAACGTCGCTTACGGCGACAAGGTGATCGGAACCAATCACACGCTGCCCACGCGCGGCGCGGCGCGCTACACCGGCGGGCTGTGGGTGGGGAAATTCATGAAGACCTGCACTTACCAGGAGTGCACGCCGGAAGCAAGCGTCGTGATCGGTGATTACTGTTCGCGCCTGTGCGCGATCGAACGCTTCTGGGCTCACAAAGAGCAGGCTGATCTGCGGTTGCGCCGCTACGGCGGGAGAGATGTCGGTCTGCATGCCACGGCAAAGGATCGACCGTGAACACGCCGCTGGCGCTGCCCGATGTGCTGCGTGGCTGCCGGCTCGATGGGCGAAGCGTGCTCGTCACCGGCGCCGGGCGCGGGATCGGGCTCGCGGTAGCGATCGGATTGGCGCAGGCCGGCGCCAAAGTCTACCTCGTGAGCCGCACCCGGCCGGAGCTTGAGCAGGCGGCGGATTCGATTCGATCGGCCGGCGGTTCCGGCATTCCGGTCGTGTGCGATATCACGACCGGCACGGAAGTGAGGCGGGCGTTGGCGCGCATCCCGCAGCTCGACGTCCTTATCAACAATGCGGGTGCGAACATCCCGGAGCCGTTCGTCGATGTGAGCGAAGAACATCTGGATCGGGTGCTTGCGCTTAACGTGAGAGCGGCGTTCCTGGTGGCGCAGGCGGCAGCGCGCAAGATGCTGGAAGCCCCCGACCGCAAGGAACGCGGTGGCGCCATCGTCAATATCTCTTCCCAGATGGGGCATGTCGGCGCCCCCGGCCGGTCGGTCTACTGCATGACCAAGCATGCGCTCGAAGGGCTGACCAAGGCGCTCGCAGTGGAGCTCGCCCCGCACAACATCCGGGTCAATTCCGTTGCGCCCACGTTCATCGAGACGCCCATGACCGCGCCGTTTTTCGAGGAGCAGCGGTTCCGGGACTGGGTGTTGAGCCGCATTCCGCTTGGCCGGCTCGGGAAGCTGGAGGAAGTGGTGGCGGCGGTGGCTTTCCTCGCATCTCCCGCGGCCTCGCTCATCACCGGCGCGAGCCTCGTCGTTGACGGGGGCTGGACGGCGCAGTAGGGATTGGCGCGAGGTGAATGGTGAACGGCATTTTGGAGGTGGCTTCTCGTCACTGGAGTCACGGATCATGGGGCACCGCTGTATAATGGCGGCCCATGCCGGCATAGCTCAGTGGTAGAGCAACCGCCTTGTAAGCGGTAGGTCGTCTGTTCGAGTCAGACTGTCGGCACCAGCGGCGTAACAGGCTCGCCGTGGCAGGTATTGTTTGCGGTATGCCGGTGCCCGCGCAGGGCAAAAAGTACCAGAAATACATATAATTGTGGCACGCATTTCGAACCTTTTCCGGTTTTTCTGCCAAACAGCGCAACGTGCTCTGGTTGCGCCGGCGAACCGCCCTCGAAGGGTGTTGAAAAACCGGTTGGCAGACTCATTTAGTGGCATAGAAGAACTGCGCCGCGCATGTTTGTCCGCGGCGCGCCGCAACGGAGGATCGCAGTGATCAAGGTTGAGAACCTGAGCAAGGCCTTC
>MERG01000095.1:0-7774 GCA_001771985.1 Betaproteobacteria bacterium RIFCSPLOWO2_12_FULL_62_13
GCGTGAGGACAACACGGTGACCGTGTTCAAGGCGTCCAACTTCTGCAACATCTCTGGCGGTGAAGGTGTGGGTCCGGATGAGATCCTGCGCCAAATCGCGACCAACATGCCGCCGATGTATGGCGGCGGGGACGGGGCGCTGCTGCTCCTTGGCGTGAACCATGCCCGATCGTTGTACGAGGCCGGTCTCACCAAGCGCGACGTCCAGCAGCGGCTGTGGGAGCTTGCCCGACTCCCGGCTGATCATTTCGCGGAGACCTTTGCCACGACGGAACGTGCTGCCGGTCGCGGCGATGCGAAGACGGTGTGGCGCGCGCACGGCCCAGGCGAGATGTATGTTGCAGTGGCCGGCGGTCCGGGTCCCCAAAACGTCTACATTGGTGCGGGGATGCCGCAGACGCGCGTGATCCGCACCGTTTAGGCAGGAAACCGGCAGTGAAGCGTAACTCATGCGGGAGTCAAGAGAACACTGAGACTTGAATAGTATTGGACTCCGCGGGCACGTTGCGAAAGCAAATGGCGGCGGCAAGGATGTTCAACGCGAGGTCGGCGCGATGAGTTTTCTCGCGGCGAACCACCCGCCTGCGAAAACGAAAGGAGGAAACTATGTCGCGCCCTGCTTCACTCTTTTTCGTACTGATCGCGCTCGGTTTCTCGGCGCCGGATCTTGCGGCGCAGAACTATCCTAATAAACCGATCCGCTTTATCGTGCCGTTTGCGCCGGGCGGTACCAACGACATCATCGCGCGCCTGATCGCGGCCAAGTTACACGAAGCACTGAGGCAGCCGGTGGTTGTGGACAACCGTGGCGGTGCGGGCGGTGTGATCGGTACCGAACTGGCCGCCAAGTCATCGCCCGACGGCTACACGCTGCTTATGGCTAATTTGAATCTCGCTACGAATCCGGCGCTCGTCAAAAAGCTTCCTTACGATACGCTCAAGGACTTGAGCGCCGTGTCGCTCCTTGCCACGTCACCAACAGTGCTTGCGACGTCGACTTCGCTATCCATCAAGTCCGTGGGTGAGCTGATTGCCTATGCGCAGGCAAATCCGGGAAAGTTGACCTACGGCAGCTCCGGCATAGGCACTACCACACATATCCCGATGGAACTGCTCATCTCCATGACGGGAATCAAGATGGTTCCGGTGCACTATAAGGGCGGTGGCCCGATGCTGATCGATCTCATTGCAGGACGTGTCTCGCCGGCATTCACTACCATTCTGTCCGTCATGCCGCACCTCAAGGCGCGGCGGTTACGCGCGCTTGCGGTATCGACCCCCAAGCGCTCGTCAGCCTTGCCCGACATCCCAACGGTGGCTGAAGCAGGAGTCCCGGGTTATGAGTTCACCGGCTGGTGGGGCATCGTTGTTCCGGCACGTACACCCCGCTCCATCGTTGCCAACTTAAGTGCCCAACTAGGCAAGATCCTGACTCTGAACGATGTCCGGGAAAGGCTCATCGGACAAGGCGCCGATCCAGAGCATGCTGGTCCGGAACAGTTCTCGTCGTATATCCGTGCAGAGATGACAAAATGGAGTAAAGTCATAAAGGACGCCAATATTCGGGCGGAGTGATCAATATGGAGCAATTTGTTTCCCGCTGTGCAGCACTCGGCGCGCTTGGCGTGGCTCTGTTGTGCAGCGTTCTGCCTGCCAAGACGATGATCCCTTCGGCTGTGGCCGCGGAGGCGAGATATCCCACGAAGCCGATACGCATCATCGACCCATTCCCACCGGGCGGCGCCACGGATTACCTGGACCGGATTATCGCGCCAAGACTGAGCGAGCGCTTTGGACAACCGGTAATCGTGGACAATCGTCCAGGTGCTGGCGGAAATCTGTCCGCCGAAATTGCAGCCCGGGCAACGCCTGATGGCTACACTTTGCTCATGAACCTGCCTGGCGGGATGGCGGCGGGGCGCGTGCTTTTCCCGCGACTCGCCTACGACATCAAGAAGGACTTCGCGTATGTAACGCTGGTGGCGGCGGGCACGTACGTATTGGTCGCACATCCGGCCGTGCCTGCGAAGTCGGTTTCCGAGCTCGTGACGTTTGCCAGGTCCAAGCCGGAGCAGCTACACTTCGGATCGGCGGGAGTAGCGAGCCCCCCGCACCTCGCGCTTGAGCTGTTCAAACTACGCACCGGCACGAAAACTCCTCACGTGCCCTATAAAGGCGCTGGCCCTCTAGTAGTGGCACTGACCGGGGGCGAAGTGCAACTGGGATTCGTTAGCGTGGCGGGAGCTTCAGCGTTGGTTAAGGCCGGCAGGCTCAACGCACTCGCCGTGAGCAGCGGGAAGCGCGCCAAATCTCTTCCAACTCTGCCGACCATTGCGGAATCCGGCTATCCCAACTTTGACGTCACGCCGCGGTATGCGTACATGGTGCCCGCCGCCACTCCGAAGCATATCGTGAGGCTCTTGAACGCCGAGATCGGAAAGATTCTCGATATGCCCGACGTCCGAGTTGCGTTCCTGGCCCAGGGTCTTGAGGCCACGCGCAGCACCCCCGAACGCTTACGCCAGATCATGGAGGAAGAACTCGTACGCTGGACCAAAGTCATCACGGAAGCCAATATCACGGCGGAGTGATTACGTGAACCACCAGCCAGCCCTGGCACCCAGCCCCGTCGTCACGGGTACCCGCCGGTCGTGCGTAGCGGACGTCATCACCGCGTTTTCGACCGGCCTCTCCTTCGACGACCTGCCGGCGGCTGCTATCGAGGCGGCCAAACGATCCATTCTAGATACGCTGGCCGTGGCCGTGGCCGGCACCCGCTCCCGAGCCGGGCAGAGCGCGATCAACGCCTTCGCGGCGCGCGGGGGCGGAGGATCGGCGACCGTGATGGGAACGCCGTTCCGGGCGCATCCCTCGATTGCCGCCCTCGTCAACGGGACGATGGCCCACGCGCTGGACTTCGACGACGTCTGGGCAGACGACGACGGCGTGGTCGCTTGGCGGGGACATCCATCGGTCTGCGTCCTGCCCGCCGTGCTTGCCGCCGGGGACGCCGAGGGGTGTGACGGCGCCACGGCGCTCCTCGCCTACGTTATTGGCGTCGAGATAGCAGGTAAGCTGGGCACTGCATTCGGACCCCACCTCGGTCGAGCGGGTTTCCACCCCACGCCAATCCTCGGAACGCTCGCGACCGCCGCGGCGGTTGCGAGAGTATTGGGCGTCGACCGGGAGCGCGCCAACGTGATGCTCGGGCTGGCGGCGACCGAAGCCTCAGGGTTATGCCGAAACTTCGGAACCGACACCAAGCCGTTTCACGCCGGGCACGCAGCCCAGGGTGGGCTCCAGGCGACGCTCCTCGCACGCGAGGGGTTCACTGCTAACTCCGAAGCCGTCACGGACTACCTCAAAGTGCACAGCGGACCGGACGAGGCAGATGCCGTCGCGGTGCTCGAAACGCTGGGCAAGGTGTACGACATCGTCGCGCCGGGCCTCAGCATCAAGAAGTATCCCTGCTGCCGGTTCACTCACCTGCCGTTGGACGCCACGTTCATGCTCCTCGAACAGGAGCGCTTCGACGCATCCGATCTGGAGACGCTCACGATCCGCATTCAGCCCGGGGCCGACGACGCGCTTATCTACAAGGAGCCGCGCACCAGCCTCGAAGGAAAATTCAGCATGGAGTACACGCTGGCCGCAGCGTTGCTGGACGGCCGCGTGATGCTCGCATCCTTTACCGATGAAATGGTGCTACGGCCCGAGGTGCGGGCGCTGATGAAGCGAGTACGCACTGAATACAAGCCCGAGCCAGGGGCCGAAGCGGTGGCGCGCGTGCCGCATGGCGAATACCACGCGCTCGCGACCGTCGTTCGAGGCGATCCGGCCAACCCGCTCTCTTGGGACGAGATCTTGCAGAAGTGCTACCAATGCCTCGAAGGAATCCTTCCCGCCGAACACGTGGACCAACTCGTCGATGCCGTCGAGCGGTTCGAGCAGCTGCCCGATGTTCGGCATCTGACGAAACTCCTGTGTGCCGAAAACTTTTGACGGTTCTGTCAAGTGATTGTGGTGGCGTTAATCGATGAGGTGAATCTGTTTTGCAATTCCGCGATCCCAGGCACACGCTCAAACTCAAACCCCATCGGAAAAGACGGCCTCCGACTCAGACTCATGCCTCGTTGAATAAGACTGTTGTAATCAAACATGTTCGGAATGCGTTAAACTGGATGCCCCTTTCAGACGTATCACCACCGATGTTATCGCTTTCCGGCATCCTTGAATCAGCCGTCCGGCTCCCGGCGTCCGGATTTTCGCGGCCATGCTGAATTCCGCGCCGTCCGCGCGTCGCGCGCTGCCTTCGGTCGATCGCCTGCTGAACAGCAGCGCCATCACCGAGCTCACTGCCCGCTACGGCCGGCCGCTTGTAGTCGAGACAGTCCGCACGTTGCTCGACGAGAGCCGCGCTGCACTCGCCGCGAACGCTGCCGCTCCTGCTTTTGACGAACTGGCATTCATCGGTGCCTGCACCGCGCGCTTGCACGCACAGACGGCTCCTTCGCTGCGGCCCGTGTTCAACCTGACCGGCACGGTGCTCCACACCAATCTCGGTCGCGCGCTCATGCCGAAATCCGCGGCAGACGCCGTCGCGCAAGCCATGACGCGTCCGGTCAATCTCGAGTTCGACCTGGGGGGCGGGGCGCGCGGCGAGCGCGACAGCCACGTTGAGCGCTGGCTGACAAAGCTCACCGGCGCCGAGGCGGCGGCCGTCGTGAACAATAACGCCGCCGCGGTGTATCTCACGCTCAACACCCTGGCGTTCAGGAAAGAAGTCCTGGTCTCGCGCGGCGAGTTGATCGAAATCGGCGGCGCCTTCCGCATGCCCGACATCATGGCGCGCGCGGGCTGCAAGCTGGTGGAAGTCGGCACCACCAACCGCACGCATCTCAAGGATTACGCGGAAGCCATCACGCCCCGCACCGCGGCGATCATGAAAGTGCATACCAGCAACTACGCCATTCAGGGTTTCACCGCTGCGGTGCCCGAACCCGAGCTTGCGGCGCTCGCCCATGAGCACGGCCTGCCTTTCGTTGTCGATCTCGGCAGCGGCATGCTGGTCGATCTGGAGCAATTCGGCTTGCCGCACGAGCCCACGCCTCATGAGACGCTCGCGCATGGCGCTGCCCTTGTCACGTTCAGCGGCGACAAGCTGCTCGGGGGACCTCAAGCCGGATTGATCGCCGGCCAGAAGGCGTTCATCGGGCGGATCAGGAAGAATCCGATGAAGCGCGCGCTCAGAGTGGACAAGATGACGCTTGCGGCACTCGAAACGGTACTCCAGCTTTACGCGAATCCCGAACGCCTCAAGGAAGAATTGCCTACACTCAAGTGGCTGACGCGCCCCTTCCCCGACATCGACGCGCAGGCGAAGCGCGTGCTGCCGCATGTCGCAGCGGCACTCGCCGGGCGGGCTGACGCGCGGGTTGTCTCGTGCGCGAGCCAGATCGGCAGCGGCTCGCTTCCGGTGGACCTGCTGTCGAGCGCCGGCATCGCGCTAACCAGCATCGAAAGAAAGAAAGGCGCCTTCGCCGACAAGATCTCTGCCGCGCTGCGCGATCTGCCGGTGCCGGTGATCGGCCGCATCAAGGATGGCGCGTTCATCATGGACCTGCGCTGCCTCGACGACGAAGCCGGCTTCGTCGCGCAACTCGGTGAATTGAAAATCGAAAAAGCATGAACCGCAAAGACGCAAAGGCGCAAAGGATGCGCAAAGAACATGCAAGAGATGAAACCAGGAAGGCAATCCGGCGTCCTGAACGAGGCGCAATCGATTGGTGTCGTTTAGCGGCTTTTGCTTACCTATTGTTTTCCTTTGCGCCTTTGCGCCTCTGCGGTGAGGTTTTGACGTGATCGTCGCGACGGCAGGACACATCGACCACGGCAAGACGCTACTGGTGAAACGCCTCACCGGCGTCGACACCGATCGCCTGCCGGAGGAAAAGGCGCGCGGCATTTCGATTGATCTCGGGTTTGCCTATCGGCCGCTTCCAGATGGCAATCTCATCGGCTTCGTGGACGTGCCGGGACACGAGCGCTTCATCCGCAACATGCTCGCCGGCGTGTGCGGCATCGACTTCGCGCTGCTGGTGGTGGCCGCCGACGACGGGGTGATGCCGCAAACGGTCGAGCATCTCAATATTCTCGATCTTTTGAATGTGACGCACGGCGCTGCGGTGATCTCGAAGATCGATCGCGTCGACGAGGCGCGCGTGCGCCAGGTCGCCGGCAATGTGAAAGCATTGCTCGCCGCGACGAAGCTAGCGGCCATTCCGGTGCTGCCTGTGTCCGCCGTGACGGATGCAGGGATCGACGAGCTGCAGCAACTGCTGGCACGGGCGGCGGCGGCACTCACTGCGCGGCGCGCCACGGGACAACGCTTCCGGCTCGCCATCGACCGTGCCTTCACCGTCGCCGGCAGCGGCACCGTCGTCACCGGCACGGTATTCAACGGAACCGTGAAGACCGGGGACAAGCTGATGATCTCTCCCGCCGGCATGCCGGTGCGGGTGCGCGGCATCCAGATTCAGGGGAAACCGGCGGAAGCGGCGCAGGCAGGGCAACGCTGTGCGCTCAACTTGAGCGGCGTCGGCCTCGAGTCGGTGCGCCGCGGCGACTGGGTGCTCGACGAAGCTGTCCACTTCCCGACGCAGCGCATCGACGCGCGGGTCACGATGCTTGGCGCCGAACCTCATCCGCTCGGACACTGGACGCCGGTCCATCTGCATCTCGCCACAGCCGACGTGACGGCGCGTGTCGCGATCCGGCGCGGAGAGTCGATTGCGCCCGGCGCCTCGGCTGTCGTGCAACTCGTTCTCGACAAGCCGATCGGCGCCCTCCACGGCGACCGCCTCATCCTGCGCGATCAGTCCGCGAGCCGCACGCTCGGCGGCGGCGGCGTGCTCGATCCGTTCGCGCCCGCTGCGCGTCGCAACAGCCCTGCGCGGCTGGCGGAACTCGCCGCGCTGGAAGAGCCATCGCCAGCAGCGGTGCTCGCCGCGCTTTGCAGAATTTCCGCTTCCGGTATCGACCTCGCGCGCTTCGAAAAGACTTTCAATCTCACCTTGGAACACGCGGCCGAACTCTACGCCGCGGCAGACATTGTCGCCTTGGGCAAGGAAAGCCGCACCGGCATCGCGCGCGCTCTGCACGCCGAACTGCGCGAAAAAGTGATCGCAAATCTCGCCGGTTTTCATCGCCGGACGCCCCAGGCGATGGGCAAGGAGATCGAAACGATACGCGGAGAACTCGCGCCGCAGCTTCCCACGGCGGTATTCACGTCGCTGCTGCGTGAACTCGTCGACGAGCGCAGACTGGAAACAAGCGGCTCGGTTGCGCGCCTGCCCGGGCACAACGCGACTTCCAATCCGGAGGATGAGAGACTGTGGCAGACGATCCGCCCCGCCCTCGAAGCGGCAGGTTTCGCGCCGCCGCCACTGCGCGATCTCGCGGCGAGCCTCAAGTTGAAGGAGGCGACCGTAAAGGACTTCCTGCACCGCAAGGCGAAGAGCGGCGACATCATGAAAGTCACCGCCGAGCGCTTCTATCCGCGCACGACGCTTGCGACGCTCGCGGCGATCGCCCACGCCACCGCGCAGGCGCAACCGAACGGGCTGTTCACCGCGGCGCAGTACCGCGACGCAACGGGCATCGGCAGAAGCCTGGCGATCGAGATCCTCGAGTTACTCGACACCCTCGGCATCACGCAACGCATCGGGGATATGCGCAAGATGCGCAAGGATTTCGTGCCGCTGCTCGGTCCCGC
>MERG01000095.1:7786-10971 GCA_001771985.1 Betaproteobacteria bacterium RIFCSPLOWO2_12_FULL_62_13
CTGCTCGGTCCCGCAACGCTTCCGGCAAAACACCCCGCCACAGGAAAGACAACCGCCAAGGCCGTGCCGCCGTCGAAACCGCGGCCGGCGCAACATGTAAAACGTTGAACAGGAGGTACAGTGTCTCAGCAAACCTATGATGTGGTGGTCATCGGCGAAGGCGTGAGCGGTCTCACCGCCGCCAATGCGCTCGCCAAAGCCGGCCTCATAACCGCGACGCTTGAGGCGCAATTGTTCGGTGGGCTGGTGATCAACGTCAACGAACTCGAGCCGGCGCCGGAAGCGCGCACCGTGTCGGGCGCCGAATTCGCGGCCGAATTGATGCAGGCCAATGCCGACTTGGGGGTCACCAGCATCCAGGAGGCGGTAACGGGGCTCGGGAACGACGGCGCACTGAAGCGAGTCGTGACGGACGCCGCAACCTATCACGCACGCCAAGTCGTGCTCGCCTCGGGCGCCAGACTCAAGAAGCTCGGCGTGCCGGGCGAAGCGGAATTCGAAGGACGCGGCGTTTCGCAATGCGCCGACTGCGACGGTCCCATGTATCAGGACGAGGACACGGTGGTGGTCGGTGCCGGCGATTCGGCCCTGCAGGAAGCCCTGGTGCTGGCGAAGTTCTGCCGCAAGGTCCAGTTGGTTCACCGCGGCACAAGCTTTCGCGCGCATTCGCACTTCGTCGAACAGGTGAAGAACAACGCGAAAATATCTACGATCTGGAATGCAAGCCTCGAAGCGATCTTCGGCACGCGCATGGTGGAGAAAGTGCGCATCAAACATGGCGACGGGCGGGCGGAGGAAATCCCGTGCGCCGGGGTCTTCGCTTACGTCGGGCTTGCGCCGAATTCTGAATTTCTCCCTCCGGAAATCGCGCGCGACGCCGCGGGTTTCGTAACGACACAGGAAACCCTGGAAACTGCGCTGCCCGGAATCTGGGCGGTCGGCGCGCTGCGCGGCGGCTACGGAGGGCTGCTCACCGACGCCATGGACGAAGCGCGCCGCACGGCACGGGAAATCATCGCGCGGCTCACATAGTGGAACACACCGCCCACAACCGGGCGCAGCGATTTACAATGACAGGGTTGTCGGCCGTGTGTTGGACGAAGCAGTCGGAAAACTGACCCGAGCATACGCAAGCGAGTAAGGCAGGTGCAACGGAAGGGAATCGCCCCCGGTGGGGCGGCCGGACTTCAAACCCGGTAGGGGCCGCTGGCGGTCCTGTGTGGGTTCGACTCCCACTCTCTTCCGCCAAATTTTTCCGGGTGTTCCCCGGAAAAATTAAAGGGGTGGATGTAACGCGCTACATGGTTTGCGTACGCACGACACTTGGTTTGAGTACGGATAAAGTGGCCCTTTACCGCTCCGATTTACGACTCTTGTCGAAATCTCAGCTTCCCGTCCGGTAGAATCGCGATCCCATCGAGCCCGCGGGCACCACCCTGGATAGCATTGAAGAGATCGAGCATCGGATACCAGCTTCCAGGGGGGCGCGCAGCCCACGGCGCGTCAATTGATAGCCCGGCCGACGGCCGAAGTAGCGCAACTAGCGAAGCGTGATCCTCCCCTGGTTCGAACGGCGGTAGATTTGAGCAGATCAATCCGCACAAATGGCCGCTATCGTCGAACACAGGGCCGCCGCTCATAGAGTCATCGAACGGTGCATTGACTTGGAAGCAAGGAAACGGCGCAAGGGCGCGGTCCCTCCCACGAGGAAAAACGTCTATCACCTCACCGACGGCAGTGTGCGCGCCGGGATCCACCATTAGGCTGTCAAGCTGCACGTCGACGTTCGCGGCGTAGCCGAACCCCACGATGCGAGAACCGACACGTGGAGGATTGAAGCTAATCCTCGGAAATATGGGTGGAATCCAGTCAGGATTTGAGCGGACTTGAAGGGCAGCAATCTCCGAACTTATAGACCAGTATATGCGGGCGACGCTCCAATATCTCGCTTCGCGTCCGGAGCTAAATTGAAATGCATGCATAACAAAGTCGAATTGCCTATCACCCGATTGTTGCTCCTCGAATCCGTAAGCGCGTCGGCAGGCGGAAAGAATATGCCGCGCAGTCAGCGCAAGGCACGAACCAATGGGTACGGCGGTGCCCATAGGATGACACGTGTCGTCGCGTTCTGTCACAAGTTGAAGCGCATACTGGCAGATCGGCTCCGCAAGGTCGGTTGGGTTGAACGTTGGTGTTTTGGGGTACGGTGGCGTTGCTGGTCCCATGTCAATCTTGGCCTCGGCGGTGGCGCTGGTTCCGACTAACGTTGTTCGACACTTAAGACTCTTATTCTAGCCCCAAATACCGAAACCCCTGCACCGCTCGAAAATAGCCGCCGAAGCCGCTGCCGGCGGCCTTCTTGCCATGCCGGGCGGCGCTCCGTGCCAGCGTCTGGATGCTGCGGGCCTCGTTGTCACCACACAGCGTGGCGCTCACCTGAGTCCAGGCGGGATCCCGGCGCAGCGCGACCGCCAGTCCAAGGTGCGAGGTGTGAAACAGCGTCGGCATGGGCTTGCCGTATCGGTTCTCACCGCGCCGCCAGCGCTCGCAGACCGCGTTGAGGAACCGCAGCCCAACGCTAGCGCCTTGCCATTCCGGCATGATCGCGAGGCGGCAGGCGCGGGCTTCGACGGCCACTGTAATGTCGTTCGCAATTCTCCTTCATCCCCCCATGTCGGGCCGCTTCCCGCTATACTCAAACTATCCGTCGCCTCACAGTGCGTTCGCGGATGCGTAAAGGGACGAGAATGGTGACAAAAGGCTGGATCGGGCTCAAGCGCACAACAAATGAAACACGTGTGCGGTTCATTATGTTAGGGGCTCTCAGCCGAGATCCCGCAACAGGAAACATAACGTGAACACCAACGTCTTTCGCATAAGTAGGTCAGGTTGCTGCATCGGCGGCTACCTGACGCCAAGGGGATGTCGGGGAACGCTGCGCGTACCCCGACCCACGTCTTATTGCGCATGATGTATTTGCACACCTGAATGCAGAGCACAAAATGAACGCAGCGGAACAGGAAATCCGGATTCTTTCCCCGACCGGAGTGTGCGGTTCCGGCTTCGTCGAAGGCTCGTTCGAGAAAGCATTGAGCCAAGAGCCGCACTTCATCGGCTGCGACGCGGGCTCCACCGACCCCGGTCCGGCCTATCTGGGCGCGAGCCGCACAGCGTTTCCCCAGGAG
>MERG01000095.1:11014-15854 GCA_001771985.1 Betaproteobacteria bacterium RIFCSPLOWO2_12_FULL_62_13
GGCTGAAGATCCCGCTCCTGATCGGCTCGGCGGGCACTGGCGGCAACGACGCCCAGCTCGCGCTCACGCATGAGCTCGTCAGGGAAATCGCGGCAACCGAAAGCCTGAGCTTCAATCTCGCGCTGATCCACGCCGAACAGGACAAGGCCTACCTCAAAAAACGCCTGCGCGAAGGGCGCATCAAGCCGCTCTCCCCGGCGCCACAGTTCGATGAAGCCGCAATCGACAGGAGCGAGCATATCGTAGGCATGATGGGCGCGGAGCCTTTCATGCGCGCACTGGAAGCAGGGGCGGACGTGGTTGTCGCTGGGCGCGCGAGCGACACCGCAATCTTCGCCGCACTGCCTATCATGCGCGGCTTTCCCGAGGGCATCGCCTGGCACGCGGCCAAGATTCTGGAATGCGGCGCAGCCGCTGTTGTCAATCGCAAGACGCCGGACTGCATGTTCGCATGGGTGCGCAGGAACCATTTCGTGATCGAAGCGCCGGATCGCGAGTTGCGGTGCACGCCGCAGAGCATCGCCTCGCACAGCCTCTACGAGAACGCCGATCCATTCCGGCTGGTGGAATGCTCGGGCACGCTCGACCTGACGCGTTCACGCTATGAAGCCGTTACCGAGCGCTCCGTGAAGGTGTCGGGCAGCGCGTTCATTCCGGCACCGCGTTACACCGTCAAGCTTGAAGGCGCCGAGCGAGTCGGCTATCAGAGCATTCTGATCGGCTCGATCCGCGACCCCTTCATCATCCGCCAGATCGACGACTGGACCGCGCGGCTCAAGGAAAAAATCCATAACCGCGTGAACATGGTGTACGGCGAAAAGCTCAAGGCCGGGGATTACCTGCTTAATATCCGCATCTACGGCAAGAACGGCACCATGGGGCCGCTGGAGCCGGTCAAGGAGATTCGTTCGCACGAGCTGTGTCTCGTGTTCGAGGTGACCGCGCCGGCGCAGGACATCGCAAGCACCATCGCCGGCATCGTCCGCCACCAGGCGCTGCACTTGCCGATCCCCGAGTGGAGCGGGCTCATCACCGCGCTTGCCTGCCCCTACAACCACCTCGACCGGGGCGCGGTATATCGGTTCAATGTCAATCACGTGGTGGAACCCGACGAGCCGTGCGAGATGTTCCCGATGGAAATGTATGACGTCCGAGGCGAAGCGGAGCAGAGGGTAGCGGCATGACGGCACTCGCCAACCTTGCCCGATTGATACGCAGCAAGAACGCCGGGCCGTTCGAGCTCACCTTCGATATCATGTTCGATGACGCGGCGACATATCGCCGCGTCAAAGAGTCAGGCGTGCTGACTCGCGAAAGAATCGCGGCGTGTTACGGGCTCGAACCAAACCAAGTAAAGTTCTTCTTGTGCGACAACGCGCTCGCGATCAAGGCTTCGATTCCACGCCCGTATTTCCAAGGCGATCCGCGCGACAGCGACGGGCACGGCGGCCAGCAATATGCGCCGCTCATGGACATCGAAATCCCCTGATGCCGTTCCAATTAGAATGTCCAAAGATCGCGCGAGGGCAGCCTGAACGGCTTCGGCAAGCCGGGTAGGAACGGCATAAGATAAGATGAGAGCAGTCCGTCATCGTGCTTTACCTTCGCGTCCTTCGCGTCCTTGGCGGTAAAGCTTTTCGTTTTTAGACAGAGGAAACCATGTCCATAGCACTCGAACTTGCAAAACGCATCAACGCGCTGCGCTACGAAGATTTGCCACCGGAGGCGGTCCACTGGGCCAAGGTCGGCATTCTCGATTATTTAGGTGTCACGCTCGCCGGCAGCCGCGAGCCCGCGCCGCGGCTGGCCCTGGAAGCGCTCGGCGCGCCGGGCGCCGGGACGAGTGCCGTGTTCGGGATGGGCAAGCGATTGGGGGCGCTGGACACCGCGCTTGTGAACGGCACCGCGTCACACGCGCTCGATTTCGACGACTGCAACAACACCTTCGGCGGACACCCGTCGGCGCCAATCCTGCCCGCGCTGTTCGCGCTCACCGACGAGAGGGGCGCCGGCGGGCGCGAGTTCATTCTGGCTTATGTCACTGGTTTCGAAGTCGAGACCAAGATCGCGATGGGCGTGCATCTGCACCACTACACCAAGGGCTGGCATCCGACCGCGACCCTCGGCGTCTTCGGCGCCGCCGCCGCATGTTCAAAGCTGATGGGGCTCGACGAAGAACGCACGGGCACCGCGCTCGCCATCGCCGCCTCGCTTGCCGCCGGCATCAAGTCCAACTTCGGCACCATGGTGAAACCGCTCCACGTCGGCCATTGCACGCGGAGCGGCCTTTTCGCTGCGCAGCTCGCGCGCGCCGGATTCACCGCGAACCCGGCGGGCGCATTCGAACACAAGCAGGGTTTCCTCAACGTGTTCAACGGCGAGGGCACATACGATGTCGCGCGCATCTTCGCACACTGGGCCGATCCGCTCGATATCGTGAAGCCGGGCATCGCGATCAAGCAGTATCCCTGCTGCGGCAGCACGCATCCGGCGCTGGATGCGATGCTCGCGCTCGCGCGCCAGCACGATTTGAAGCCGGATCAGGTCGAGCGCATCGAAGCCTGGACCCACGCGCGGCGCCTCGAGCACACCAACCGCCCCGAACCGAAGGGCGAACTCGACGCCAAGTTCAGCTTGCAGTACTGCCTCGCCCGCGCGGTGACCGACCGCAAGATCATGATCGAACACTTTGAAGGCGATGCCTACAAGGACGCGGCGGTGCAGCGATTGCTGCCGCGCATCCGCGTCGCGCCGTACACCACCGACCAGTTTCCCGCCGACAACCACTTCGGCGCGGAAGTGAAAGTGCAGATGAAGGACGGCAGGAGCTTCGGCACCAAGGTCGACCAGCCTTTTGGGCGCACCTCCGATAACCCGTTGCCCAAGGAGCACCTCAAGGAAAAATTCGAAAACTGCTGCGCGCGCGCGCTGCCACAGGACGCCATAGCAAGGCTTTACACTGCGATTCAGGGTTTTGAAAACCTGAAAGAGGTGCGCGAGGTAACCGCGCTTGCCCTCGGTCATGCGACGCCCGCACGGCGCGCCGCTGCCGCGTAGATCGCTCAGTCCACTTTGAGGTTGGCGGTCCGCGCGCGTGGCCAGCGGCGTGGGACAGAGCGCTGTCTTCACACGGCAGGGGTCGCTGGTTCGAACCCGGCACCACCCACCGCCAATCAAACGCTTAGCGCATGGCAGGGATCTTAGACGTAAACCATAGGGAAATCGCCCACTTGCTGAAGAGCCATTCGAATCTGACTGTACGTGCAAGCTAGGCGGCGGAGTCACTGACAGTGACAAGGTCTGTCATTGGATCGTACGAGAAAGCGACATGGCGTCCAGGACGCGAATTAGACAGAGCGCTGCGACGAAAAACGGGAAGGCATGTTCCATTATGACGGCGTGCGGATCTGGTAAGCAAGCCGTCTAACCCTTGGTTAATTGCTTCCTTGGCGACTTCGTTGCTCTGATCGTAGCCGCCCTGTTGCGCGTCAACAATCAAGAAGGGGAATTGTTGAATGTAGTCTTGGAGGTCTTTCACGGTACCCCGAAAATCACAATTGACTTCCCGGTAGTAGACTGTACGAGGAACAGTGCGGCCAAGTACGCGACGCTGATGCTGATAGGCTATCTCTGCTTGTGCGGTTTCTAGTTCAAGTGCGCTGTAATAAACAGGAAAGGTACCGTCTGAAAAACGGCTTTTGTGCTCAAACTGCAGCTTGATTTCAAACGGTCTATTGAGGTAAGAGTCGAGGTCATCCCTTTGGCCATGATCGTCCAGAAATCTTAGGATCCCTTCAATATTCTCTTCGGACAAACCCAAATCAGTGATGGTCCCTAAATTATCGCCAGAATTCTGGTAACGATAGGGCGCACATGTAACGTCTTTGGAAGGTACGACTTCGAGCATGCTACAGACCAGCGATAGTTTCTACGAACTGTCGCACCCGGAGAACGTTTTCCATGGAACCTTCCAGAAGCAGGTCAAGGGGAGCCCTATTTTCTAACGCTTTATTTGGTTCTCTCAACCAACTATTCTCGGTGTCGCGATCCCGGAAGAGCGCGCGAAGTAGTTTTCGTATCCGGAACAGTTCAGCAATCCGATCCTTTTCATCGCGTGTCGTCAAATATGTCACACCATTAAGAATAGGATCGATGCGCGAAATTCCTTGCGGACCATATCCCAAAAGTATTGCGCCAGCGCGTTGATCAAGTTGCCAAAAGTTCAATAGCTTGGAAAACAACTCTTCTGTTGGACCTAAACGAGGAGCGGTCGTCGCGCGCGGATTATTTTCCGCAGTTGGATGTCGGAGGAGATTGGTAAACCCGCGCTCCGTAAGGTTCCCGTACGAGGTCTGCTGTACGCCTCGTTTATAACGGTACGGTAGGTTAGCCGTCGTCGAAGGAGCCCACAATTGGATATTCGCAATCCGATTCCCAGGTGGGAGTGGGTCGCGCATACTGTTTTGCGGGGTAAGCATTTTCTGTTTCGCTGCCGGCAGTTTAGATGTTCGACAGTTCTGACTGTAGCCCAACTGCCTCAAGTGCTTGTTTCATTACGCCTTGGATGATGTCTGCACGCCGGGGAAGCGTCTGGGCACTAGCGCCTGTTGAGAAGTTTCCGTTGACGGCCAGAAAAATAGCCTCAGGATCAATCCACGCGCGTGACAGTTCGACGTTGACGTTCCATTTTTCCGCTTCATTTTGAATGTCGAACTTAATTGCTGGCGAAATAATAAGATTTGTGGATTTGGCTAGGCCGTCGACATAGGGCATATGGAAACGATCTAGGAACTTGTCTCGCTCTGTCGTTCCGCCGGCTATTCCCAAGAAAGCTTGAACT
>MERG01000096.1:0-7764 GCA_001771985.1 Betaproteobacteria bacterium RIFCSPLOWO2_12_FULL_62_13
CCATGAGACGGTGCCCGGTTACACCGTGACGTCGTGGTTCGGCGTCGTGACGCCCAAGGGCACGCCACAGCCCATCGTGGAGCGGCTATACCAGGCTTTCCGCGTGATCCTGAAGGATCCGAGCATGCACAAGGCCGCCGAGGCCCAGGGCTTGACGCTGACGGGCAGCACAATCGCGGAGATCGCGACACAGGTCCGCGAAGACTACGCGCGCTGGACGAGGCTTGTCGACAAAGGGGGCATCCAAGTCAAGTGACGCGGATGGCTGTGGCCGGCCTGCAGGGAGGCCACAGCCCGTCTCTTGGGTAAAGCATCATCGCGAAAGAATTGGGGCAGCTAGTGGTCGTCGAAAATCGCGTCGGGGCGGCTGCCACGATTGCCGCTGCTAGAGTTGCTTCCTCGCCCGCGGACGGCTACACGCTGCGGATGATGGCGGCCGCTGATACTGCTCAACCGGCGCTGCGCTGCTGCCTCTCCTGGAGACTGCCAAGTTAGGCCGCTCGCAGTGACCAGCTCTAAGCGTGCATCAGTGATGCCGTCGGTACCCACGCTCGACGAGTCGGGATTGGTCAGATTTGACCGCTCCGGATGGTATGGGGTGCTCGCGCCGGCAGGTCTGCCGAAAGACATCACCTCCCGGCTTAACGCGGCCATCGCCAAGGTAGTCAATACCCGGGAGATGAAGGAATCGTTCGCTAAGCTAAGCCTCGAGACTCAGACTACTACACCGGAACAATTCGCGGCGCTGATTCAACGCGATGTCGCGGAGAACGCCAAGTTGATCAAGTTGATAGGAGCGACAGGCAAATAGCTGATGGTTGGACGTCCATTTACCGATCCAGACGAGAGGAAACGGAGAAGTCGCATGTTCTTGATTGATTGCGAAACGCACCTGTGGCCGCCTATGGATGACATGGCGTACTACCCCAATTTTAAAAAGTACGTCGACGGCATGGCCGAATATCAGCGCAGCCGCTTCCTCCAGTTCTCGCGCGGCCCGGTGGATCTGGAGGCCCCTGGCATAAAAGAAAAATATGAAGCTTCCGTGAAGGCGGTCCGGGCCCGAGCGCATTCGTCTGCGCAGGCAGACGTTGAGAGCCTTATCCGTTCCATGGACGAGGCGGGGGTTCAGCTTTCCTGTGTCATACCGGAGGGCATGATCGACCTCACCCATGGCCATCGCGTGCGTTCCACGAACGGTTGGGTTGCGAAGGAGATCGCGAAATATCCCGAACGGCTGATCGGCGTAGCAAACCTCGGTCCCATCCTGAAGCGCGGTGTCGACCTCGCCATCTACGAACTCGAGCATCTGGTAAAGGAGAAAAATTTCAAGGGCTGCAAGCTTTATCCTCCGGATGAAGGCCCGCCCAACTGCAGGGAGCTATGGCCCTTCTACGAGAAGGTTCGGGAGCTCGGCATTGTTCTTTTCGTTCATACCGGCATCAGTTGGTGCCCGCCGGGTCTTTCCGCGCCGTGTCATCCCATTCTTCTCGAAGAAGTGTGCATCGATTTCCCGGAGATCCCTATTGTCGCTTTTCATATGGGATATCCCTACAGCACGGATCTCAATCTGCTCGCGGCCAAGTACCCTAACCTCTACGTGGGGACCAGCTTGCTCCCGCGCATGGCCTTCGGCTACACCAGGAAAGCGCAGGAACTGCTTGGAGAAGCGCTTGTGCTGGTCGGCGACGACAAGCTCATCTGGGGAACGGACTGGTCCGGTTCGCTCATCGGCCACAAGGACGCCGTTGAGTTCCTGAAAACGATCCAGATCAGCGAGGCGGTTCAACAGGATTATCACTATCCCCCGATAAGCCAGACGACGAGGGAGAAATGGGCGGGCTTGAACCTCGCGCGAATATTGAAGATCAAGGTGCCGAACTAGAAGCAGAGAAACTGCTCCGCAGCGCTGTCAAGCGACGTAGCTGGACAGGCTGCGGAGATAGGAGGAGCGCCGCTGGTGGGCGTACTTTCAAAAAACAAGGATGTTCACTTCTCTTCTTTTTTAAACTTTTCCACCTCTTCGGCCAACGCAGGAAGTGATATCGACATATTATGTATCCCCATCAGCGTGCAGACCTCGAGGGCTTCAACGATTTCCTGTTCCGTAGCGCCCGCCTTGAGTGCGTTGCGCACGTGAATCCGAAAGCCGCGTTCGTAAAAAGTGAAGGCGTCGAGACACACTGAAATTATTTCTTTGAATTTGAGGGGTAACGCTCCGTTCTTGTGAAAAACATGCATCGCTGTCTTGTGATAGAGCTCCATAAACTCCGGGTCCCGGTCGGCAAGGTAATTTCGCCACGGTTGCGAAAACCCTCTCTCCTTTTCCATTTTTTCTATGAGCGCCTTGGTTTTGTCTTCCATGTCGTGCTCCTTCATGGTGGCTCGCCGGTGATAAGCGATATTCAATGCGGTAATCGCGCCGTTCGAGCGTTAGGAAAATGAAACGCATTGATGGAAAGTTTGAAGGGTAAATTAGAAATTGTATATCACCAACTTCTCGAATGTGTCAATAAGATCGAAGGTGAGTAACTTGAGGAGACGCTTATGTTAAGGAAATTGTTTTGCGCCAATTCTCGCGTCATGGATTGTTCCTCGTTAAGGAGTGCTTGTCTTGTTGCCTGGGGGTGTGCAGCGTTTTCCGCTGCCTTTCCTGTTCACGGCGCCTCTGCAGCGGCTGATGACTTTCCCAACAAGCCGATCCGCATCGTGGTCGGCTTTACGCCGGGCAGTACGCCGGATCTGTCCACGCGCCTGATCTCCCAGAAGCTTGCCGAGAGCTGGAAGCAGCCAGTAGTGGTGGACAATCGTGCCGGCGCAGCCGGCATCATCGCAGCGCAAATCACGGCGGGGGCAAATCCCGACGGTTACACCTTGCTCTCAGTGTCGGCATCCCACGCAAGCGGGCCTGCGACTCGTGCGAAGCTGCCATACGATACTCTGACTGATTTCGCCGGCATTAGCAGGACCTTGAGCGCGCCATCGTTGCTGGTTGTCTCGCCGTCGCTCGGCGTAAAGTCGGTAAAGGAGCTGATCGCGCTCGCCAAGGCGAAGCCCGGGCAGCTTAATTTTTCTTCCGCGGGAATTGGCAGCATCACGCATTTCGCGGCAGAGTTGTTCAAGAGCATGGCGGCGATAGACGTGACGCACATACCCTATAAAGGGGTGGCACAGGCAATGTCGGAAATCATCAGCGGACAGGTTCAGTTCTTGATTTCCTCGCTTCCCAACACCCTGCCCCTGGTAAAGCAGGGCAAACTGGTTGCGCTCGGTGTTTCGAGTCCGAGTCGTATGCCCGCTATCCCGGATATCCCTACGATTGCCGAGTCCGGCCTGCCTGGTTATCAATGGGAGGGGTGGTATGGATTGCTTGCGCCCGGGAAAACGCCGCGGCCGGTCATCGCGAGACTTAACAAGGACATCACCCGCGTCCTCACTTTGCCGGAGATGACCCAGCGTTGGGCCACGCTTGGAGCGCAAGCTGCGCCTACCACTCCTGAGCAGTTCGACAAAATAGTTGCTGCACAGGTAGCGCTGATTACGAAGCTGGCGCGCGCGGCGAAGATCAAAGTCGACTGAAGTACAGATCACACCGAGAAATGATGGCGCCCCTATAAAGGAGGGCAAGATGAAGGACGCGCTGAGCAGCGTTCGTCGGCTTATTCGGAAAGGCTTCGTGATCGCATCAGTGACAACGGCTATATGTGCAGCCGCCGCCGATTATCCGCTACGTCCCATCCGGCTGCTCGTGCCGTTTCCGCCCGGCGGCAGCGTCGACATGGTCGCGCGCATCTTGACGCCCAGGCTCGCTGAGAGCATGGGGCAACATTGGGTCGTGGACAACCGCGGTGGCGCGGCGGGCAATATCGCCGCGGCTATCGTGGCCAAGGCCGCTCCCGACGGCTACACGGCGCTGCTCGCGCTCAATACCCTGGTGACGGTCAATCCCAGCCTCTACCGCGGCCTGCCATTCGATGTAACGCGAGACTTTCAGGCGGTGACGCCGCTCTCTGCCACGCAATACATGCTGGTGGTGCATCCGGCGGTGACCGCGAATTCGGTCAAGGAGCTCATCACGCTCGCCAAGGCAAAGCCCGGCCAGCTCAATTACTCCTCGAGCGGCGTCGGCGGCCCGATGCATCTTGCGGCCGAGTTGTTCAAGATCAGAAGCGGCGTGGATCTCGTTCACGTCCCATACAAAGGTGGCGCACCGGCCGCAGCCGCCGTCCTGGGTGGAGAGGTTCAAATGTTGTTCGGGAGCGTTGCGATGACCATGCCGCATGTGCGGGCCGGCAAGCTTAAAGCTTTGGCGACGACCGGCCCGAAACGCTCGCCGGTTGCGCCAGAGGTGCCAACGCTGGATGAATCCGGCTTGTCCGGCTTCAACGTCACATCCTGGACAGGCTTGATCGTCCCCGCGAAGACGGAAGATGCCATTGTCAAGCGGCTGCATCAGGAAGCGCTCGCGGCACTCAAGCTCGTGGATGTCCAGGCAGCGATGGCACGGCAGGGGCTCCAGATCACCACCAGCAAACCGGCTGAATTTGCCGCTCAGATCAGGGCGGAAACCAAGGTCTGGGCCGAGGTCATAAAGGCCGCCGGCATTCGCGCCGAGCAATACTGATTTCGATTTATGAAATCTTGCCAATCCTTGCAAAATTGAGGGGTGCATCATGGGTAGAAAGCGAACGACGATAGAAGAATTGTCTGATTTCGTTTACCAGACTCGCTATGAAGATTTGCCGACTGACGTCGTCACTGAGAGCAAGCGCCTGTTATTGGATTGCGTTGGGTGTGCGTTGGGCGGAATCGCGACGGACAAAGGCAAATGGGGCTTTCAATTTGCCCGCAAATTTTTCTCCGGACAGCAGCAGGCAACTGTGTTCGGCTTTGGCGATCGATTGTCCGTACTGGGAGCGGCTTTCGCGAATGGCGAGCTCATCAACTCTCTCGACTACGATGCGGTAGTACCGCCTGGCCACGTTTCCCCATTTGTCATCCCCGCTTTATGGGCGATGGCCGAGAATGGATACGTCTCGGGCAAGGAAGTCATCACGGCTTGTGCTTTGGCTCACGAAATCCCCCACCGCATTGGTAAATCATTTCCGAATTACCGGGACATCATTGAAGGCAAGGTCGTGTGGCCCGCAGTGGCGGGATATAGTTGCTCCATTTTTGGAGGAGCCGCCGGCGTCAGCAGGATCGAACGCTTTTCCAAGGAGAGGACGGCTCACGCGTTGGGCATAGCCGGACACATAGCGCCTATGCAGGCGCATACCGCCTGGAAGAATCACTTGCCCCCCAGCACGACCAAGTACTTGTTAGCCGGATGGATGTCACAGGCTGCCATTACCGCGGCTTCATTGGCCGAGCTGGGCCACAGAGGCGATGTTGAGGCGATGGACGGGGAATACGGCTTCTGGCGATATGCGGGCGCGAAAAAATGGGATCCGTCGCTCTGCCTCGATAGGCTCGGAAAAGTGTGGTTCTTCCCTGCTGTGACGACGTTCAAGCCCTATCCCGCCTGTCGGGTCATGCACGGAGCATTCGATTGTCTCTCCGTAATTGTCGAGCGGGAAAACCTGCAGCCTCACGAGATACAAAGTATACGGGCGTACATGGAGAGCAGCGTCGATGAGCCGTTGTGGCAACAGCTAAGACAAGTGGAAGCCTGCGTCGACGCGCAGTTCAACGTCGCTTTCACGCTTTCTCTGGTGGCCCATCGAATCGAGCCTGGACCCCGCTGGATGGATCCCGATATCTTAGCCAACACGAAGATCCTCAAATTCATGGACAAGATCACGTACGGCGAGCACCCGCGGTATGTCGAGGATCTCGCAAAAGATCCTCGAAGCCGCACTTCCAAAGTGGAAGTGGACGCCAGAGGGGAAACGTTTGTCCACGAAAAAAGATATATCAAGGGATCTCCGTCGCCGGATCCTGCGACATACATGACCAATGATGAGCTGGTCGCCAAGTTCAAGGGGAATGCCGCGCGTATTCTGACGCCAGCGAAAATGGATCAGGCAGTTGATGCCCTGCTCAATTTGGAAAATGTGGATGACATGGGCTCCGTGGCGAAGCTGTTTTGTCTATAATCTTCTGTCGAGCAGGTTCGCTTGGCCTGTGAAGAAGCTCTCGAACCCCGCCCGAAATGAGGAGACAGAGCATGAGTAATTCAACCAGCGGCTCCGGCAGTCCGCTGTGGATGGTGTGTCCGTGGAACCGCAATGGCATCGAGGACTCTCCGGTCTTTTCCAAGAAGCCGGTGGTATCGGACTGCACCCTTCGCGACGGCGAGCAGCAGGCCGGAGTGGTATTCAACCGGCAGGACAAAGTCGAGCTGGCGAAGCGGCTGGCCGCGATCGGCGTCCAGGACCTCGAACTGGGCACGCCCGCTGTTTCCGAGGAGGACCGGCTGGCCATCGAGGAGATCGTCGGCCTGAAGCTGAAAGCTACCACCAGCGCGCTGGCGCGCGCCATGCGCCCGGACATCGATCTGGTTGCCGGTTGCGGCGTGGACGGCGTGCGGGTGAGCCAGCCTATCAGCCCGATCCAGCGGGACGCCAAGCTGCACTTGGACGATGATGCCTACCTGCGCCTGGCGCTGGACATCACCACCTACGCCAAGGGGCGCGGCCTCCAGGTCATCTTCAGCCCCTACGACACCACTCGCTGCGATCTTTCCCTTCTGGAGAGACTGCTCAACATATTCCGGCGCGAGCAGTGTGTGGACCGCGTCCGGCTCGTGGATACTACGG
Source organism: Betaproteobacteria bacterium RIFCSPLOWO2_12_FULL_62_13 (assembly GCA_001771985.1). Classification (GTDB taxonomy): domain Bacteria; phylum Pseudomonadota; class Gammaproteobacteria; order Burkholderiales; family SG8-41; genus DSOT01. The sequence continues at coordinate 6,762 of MERG01000096.1, forward strand.
GCGCGGCGACGCCGCAGGGGATCGCGTTCCTCATCCGTTTCATGCTCGAAGCGAGCGGCGGCATTCCGATAGAGGTTCACTGCCACAACGACTTCGGGCTCGCGACGGCCAACACCATCGCCGGCGCGCTGGCGGGCGCCGCCTACCTCTCCACCACCATCAACGGGCTGGGTGAGCGGTGCGGAAACGCGTCGCTGGAGGAGGTGGTCATGGCCCTCAAGGTGCTCTACGATGTCGACCTGGGGATCGATACCACGGCGCTTTGTGCGCTGTGCGCCGAGGCCGAGCGCCGATCCGGTGTGCGGCTGGCGGTCAACAAGCCGGTGGTCGGCAGGGACGCCTTCACCCACGAAACCGGCATGTCGGTGGCCGGAGTGCTGAACAACCCGTTTGCGGCCGAGGCATACGCGCCGGCCCTGGCCGGCCAGACGCGCTCCATCGTTCTGGGCAAGAAAGCGGGCAAAGCTTCGGTGGAATTCAAGCTGCAGCAGTTGGGCCTTTCCGCGGAGAAGGAAGCGTTGAACGGCATACTGCTGGACGTGAAGACGCGCTCCATTGAGCTGAAGCGGTTCCTCACGGATGACGAGTTCCGCAGCATCGTGCGGCAGCGAACTTCAGCTTGATGCAGCTCATGACGAACCAAGGAGTTCTGTAATTCCATTGAAAGGTCGATGATGGGGTGGCTAAAAGCACTCGCGATGATGTCGGCGGCGCTTGCGAGCGGAATTTCATTTTTTGCCTGCGCACAGGACTATCCGGCAAGAACGATACGCATCATCGTGCCTTTTGCACCTCAGACGAACCCGGAGACGAAAAAACGCGTCTTGGATCTGGGCGCCGAGCTTGCGATCGAGTCTCCACAGGCTTTTGCCGACGTGATTTCGCGGGGTTATGCATCGATCGGCAAGCTCATCCGTACCGCAGGGATAAGGATCGACGCGGACTACTGAGCATTGCAGAAATGCATGACAATGCTCAGCCCTCATCCCCGCCCCTTCTCCCG
>MERG01000096.1:7782-8053 GCA_001771985.1 Betaproteobacteria bacterium RIFCSPLOWO2_12_FULL_62_13
ATGCTCAGCCCTCATCCCCGCCCCTTCTCCCGAGGGGGGAAGGGAGGTTCGAGGCACAAATGGATTGTCATCCATTTATGCAAAACTCAATAGAGCACAGGCAGAGCCGCGAAGCAGCGCCGATGCGCGGTATCAGCCGGGGCCCGGGCTCTGCAATCCTTCAGAAGCGAGCATTTCACGCAGTTTCGCTTTTTGGACGCGCATGACGGCGTTCGACCGAGGTAAGTCGTCCACGAAGATGAAGCGGGTCGGCACCTTGAAGTTTGCAAGT
>MERG01000097.1 GCA_001771985.1 Betaproteobacteria bacterium RIFCSPLOWO2_12_FULL_62_13
CCAGCGTCGGCGACACCACTGTCATCAACTGCATGATGATCGAGGCCGAGATATAGGGCATGATCCCGAGCGCGAAGATGGAGAACCGCGACAGCGCCCCGCCCGAAAACATGTTGAACATGTCGAGGATGCCCCCGCGCTGCGAGCGGAAAAGCTCCGCCAACTGCAACTGGTCGATGCCCGGCACCGGGATGAACGATCCAATGCGGAATACGATCAGCGCACCCAACAGGAACAGCAGGCGACGCTTCAGGTCGCCCATCTTGCTCGCCGCAAGGAATGATTCGCTGGTAGCCATGTGTACGACTCCTAGGGGCTTCTTTGCTTGCGTTGCTTGAGATTCCGGTCCTGCAGCACGCGTCCGTGCTGGCTCGTCTCGCGCGCAGCGGGAAACCCGTATGTGACGGGCTCACCCAGGTCGAAGGAAAAACGCCTGGCTGCCGATACCTTCCGGGCGAGCTGCATCAGTTCTTCCCGGTTGAGCGGCTGCTTGCGGGGCAGCGCAAGCAGGATCTTGTTGCCGGCATCGCGGAACTGCCGCCCGTCAGCTATGTGGGCACGCATGAGTTCGTCCTCGCGGAAACGCAAGAAGTTCTTCGCGGTATCCACGAACTCGGGATCGATATCCACCGCGTCGATGGTCGCGTTCGGGTAGTGCTTGCGGAGGAACATGGGCAACGTGCCGCCGCCGAGCCCGACGACCAGAAAGCGGCGGGGTTCTTCGGACAACGCCAGTCCGACCAGAGAACACTCCGGCGAGAAACGAGCGCCGATTCATGGCTGTTGAGCGTTGCGGGTTCGGGCAAGCCGACAGGCGGCCGGTTCCGCAATGTTCCTGCTTATCAGCAACAGCGAAGCGAAGAGCAGCGCGACGCTCAAGATCCCGAATTCCTCGCCGTTCAGCGGCAGCAGAGCGAGCGCGCCCGCGGTTCCGAGAAACGGAGCCGCCGCGCTCAGGATCAGCGAACCGCAGGCGGCGCACCCGATGCCGAGCACGCCGCTTGCCACGCCGCCGGAACCGATCGCGACATTCTGTCCAGCCGCCGCGGCGCGTCTTTGCCTCAGCAAATAGACGATCATCGCTGCGTTGATTCCGAAGAGGACGGCAATCGCAACGGTATATGCGGCGGAAAACAGGCTGAAGTTGGTAGCGATGCCGCCAAGCAGGCTTAACGCGATGTTGAGCTTCGCCGCAAGCGGCGCGTTCGAGCCGCCGAATACTTCACCGATCAGCCCGAGATTCGGAAACCATACCGCCAGCAGAAACGCGGCGAGCGCAAGCGCACCGGCAAGCGCGATGTACGAGGAACGCACGAACACTTGCCTGAACGCCGCTTGCAGATTCATCAGGTGGCGTTTCATGGATCACTTTTCCTGGAGCGCCAGGTCAACGAGCTGTTTGACAGCGGCATAGGGCTGCGCACCGGAGAGCGCGTATGCCTTGCCGTTTTTCGAGACGATGATGCTCCAGGGCGTGCCCCGGCCTCCGGAAGCCATGGCATCCTGATTATCTTCTTCGATGTGCCGGTCATGCCTTCCGCTTGCCAGGCACGACGCGAACTTCGCTTCGTTGAGCCCGATCTCGCGCGCGATCTGCGGAAGCACGGTGTCGATATCCGTCCGGTTGTTGGAGGGCGTCAGCTCGAAGAATCGATCCGCGAATTTCCAGAACGCGTCGTTGCCGCCGAGCTCCGCCGCGCACTCCGAAGCCGCAGCCTCCTTGCGCGCCTTGACCGGATGAAGCTGATCGATCGGGAAGTGGCGGTAGACCCACCTCAACTGGCCGCTGGATTCCTCCACCAGTTTCTTCATGGTCGAGTGGAAGCGTTTGCAAAACGGGCATTCGAAATCGGAGTACTCGATCAGCGTGACCGGGGCGCCGGGATTGCCGCGGATGTGGTCGCGCCCCGCGGAGACCGGCCGCAACGCGGTGGCCCGGGCATCCGCGTTGCGCCGCTCGCGTTGCGTCGCCTCGGCGCGCTGCCGCTCGACGTAGCGGTTGACGCCGGCGTCGACCGCGCGGTCAAGTGCTCCGCTCTCGCGCAGTTCCTTGATGACCGCTTCTTTGACGCGCTCGATAAGTGCCGCCTCAGCCGCGTCCCGCTCCGCAGCCAATGCATTCGCGGCGGAAGTGAACAGGACCAGCGCGGCTGCGATTGCCCGTGAAAATCCCGTGTTCAACGTCATCTTGACCTCCTCGTCATGAACAGGTTCATGCGCCGCCCTCCGGATCCTCGCCGATCCTTACCGTCGTCGCGCTCAGGTAGCGATGCCGCGGCACCACGAGGTGTGATGCTCGATTAACATGATGCGCTCCATCTTAAGTATTCGTGCATATGAAAAATCGCATTGGTCCCCAACTCTCGTCACGCGGCAAGCGGCGCCTCGAGACGACTTACACCGGCGATGGTGTCGGAAAAGGCGGAATGTTTATGGCACACGCCTGCCACACGAGGCGGCGGCGTGCGAATCCGCCCGCCTGCGAGACAATCGCCGGAGTCGCGGCAGAGCGATCAGATCAGCAGCCGCGAAGTGCGCAGGTAAAGGGCACAGCCTGGCGGGGGAAGACGATGTGGGTAATTCGCAAACCAGCCGTTGGCGCGCACAATGAGAAGTTGCGGTGCCGGCGCCGGTAGGAGATCCGCGGATCGATCATCTGAGGTAGGCAGCACGACTGCTGACTGTGCCGCCGTGCTGGCATCGAATAATTGCTGGCAATACAGCACGCCACTGTCCGACGCAGAGTGCGGAAGTACCGACGTGTAATCGATCGTGCCGACCTGCGCGACGGGCCCGCTGGAGTCTGCCGGGAGGAGTGGTACCGCACAAGCGGCATGGGCAACGGCGCCGAGCCACATCGCAAGCCAGCCGAGAACCAGGACGACGCGAGCGCGGCGCAATAACCGCCGCACACCGAAACTTGCAATTGACGTATTGGGGGACATCATATTTCCGCGCTTTTGCCGCTGCCAAAAAAATTATACCATTGTCCGCTCGCTACCGAGGCGCTAACAGAGGAACCAAGTGTCATGTTCCGACTTCGATGACGGGAAGAGCGAGCGCTCTACTCAGGTCTCCGCCGGGCGATACGCTCTTCAGTCGTCGTCACGGGCGCGCTCCGCATTGAAGCCGGGTTCGCGCAATTGCGTCGCCGCGGGGAAAACGTCGGCACGAATCCTCTTCCATTTGGGAACGAACATTCCCGTCTGCCGGCGGTATGCCCGATATGCTTCTCCGAAGCCGCGTTCCATGACGCTTTCCTCTTCCTTTGCGAACAGCAGGTAGGAGGCGGCGAATACCGGGGGCCACGCCGCCAGGACCCAGGACTGCAGCGCGAGCAACGTTCCGAGATAACCCAGAAACAGGGCAGTGTAGAGTGGATGGCGAACGTAGTAATAGGGGCCATCTGTTACGAGCTGATGCGCCTGCTTGAGCCGCACCTGTATGCTCCAATAGCGGCCAATCGTGTGATGGCTGTACCAGAACAGCCAGAGTCCGGCGCCACGAACCGGAACAGCGATCCAGCCGAGAAAATCGGAGATCCAATGGCTTTGGGACCACGTGTCCCATTTGACGAGCTGCGCCGGGGCAACGGGCAGCCACACAACATAGATGATCCACACGGAACAGTTTCAAGCCACCCTGGAATGATATCAAAGGTGAACCGGCGCGTGCTCGTGCCCGCCGGAGACGGTCACTTAATGTCGGTAATCAAATAATCTTTGCCATCGTAGGCGACCTTAAACTCGACCTTTTGCATCGGCTGCAGATTGGCGAGCTGGGCCTTGTCCTTGACGGGGTAACCCATCGTCATGGGCGGCATGCTTAACGCCGGCATAGCTCCGTGGCTGATCGTAACGATGCCTTTTCGGTTGTCGATGGCCAGCACCACACCGCTGCCGCTGGCAGTCTGCCGCACGACGCCCGGCGCCTGCGCTTGATCAAGGCTTGGGAGCGAGAGCCACGCGAAGACGCCAAACACGGCAACCAGCATGACGACCAACAACTTCTTCATCGCTTTCTCCTTGAGGGGCATGGCGGGGAACAGCTATCGGGTACTTTAGGGCTGGGCCTTTACCTGGTCAGCGTTGCCGCGACTCGCGGGTCATATCGGCCTGCACTCTTCGAATCTTCTCTGGCCAAGCGCTCTTGACGTAGGCAAGCACAGCCCAGATCTCCTCGTCGGACAGCGCGCTACCGAAGGCGGGCATGTCGCTCTGGTAACCCGGGGACGCGTACTTGCCGGGAACCGGCCCGTGCTTGGTGATGCCGAACAACATGGCGTCCGGATGGTGCCAAGTGTGCCCGGACGCATCGTGCGGCGGCGCAGGCATGCGGCCGCTTGGCAGGCGCTCCTGCCAGTTGGGCTGGCCCTCGAGGCGGGCGCCGTGGCAGGCAGCGCAATGCCGGTCATAGACCGACTTCCCGCGCGCAACCTGCCGGGCGTCTTGCGGATCGGCCGAGGGCTTTTCACCGGATCGGAGCGCGACGACGATCGCGCCGATTAGAAACGCGAAAGCGGCCGCCAGCACTCCGACACCGATCCTGTTGCGGAGGCTGGACGAATCCTCATTTCTCGTAACCGCCCTCGTGTCGGGCTCTTCGTTCATCTCATCGGCCGCTCGTCCCGCGCGCGCCGGCGGCTGCCATTGTCTTGGCATTCACGCGTTGCATTTCCTGACTCCTTCCTTCTCCTGTTCGGTTATCTCTGCGGCTCGGTAACCTCGGTCAGTTTCCCACCGGCGAGCTTGAAATGGAACTTGGTAGTAACCGGCTTTGTCCACAAGTCCTTGTCCTGCGACGCGCGCGCGAAGGCCGGCACGCCGACCGTGATCGTTGCCTCATAGGTGCCGTCGCCGGCAAGTGGACTGTTCATGCAGTAGTGCAGCCCGCCCCTGCCCCACATCGGATGCAGTGTGCCGGAGAGCTTCTTCTTATTGTTGCGGTTGACAGCGCTGAATTTCACTTCGGCATACGAAATGCGCGTGTTGGACTCGGGATCGACAGGCCTGACGTCGACATGGAAGACCTCGCCCTTTCCGATCGGATGTTCCACCCACCTGGGCGGACTGCCCATTTGCATCCACATGCCTTTGGCGGGTTCGAGCTCGAAGATGACGATCATGTTGCCGGTGATGTTGCGGCCGACCAGCACAGGCTTTTTCGTCGCATCCTCCGCACTGGGCAATACTCTTACTTTGGGCTCCGCTCCGTGGGCGAGGATACCGAATGCCAGCGTTGCGGCCAGCGCAGCCAACGTCAGAGCGTTTTTCATGGCTCGCTCTCCTATCGAGTTGAACGAGGTTAGCGGTTGTTCACGTCTACCATGTTGCGGTGCGTTTCCACGAAGGAATCCTGGAATATGGCTACAGGACAGGTGTTGCTCGAACTCAAGAATGCCCTGGTCCGGTACGCGCAGAACGGATGGTGACGGTTGTGCCCACCTGATCGGTGCTTGGGAACTGGACGATGATTCGCTTCGCGCGCAGAACGATAATCATGCTGGATTCGAGAGGGGTCACAATCGAAGGGGCAGACCACAAAACGAAGCGCGATTTCACCGCCTGGGGGGAGCCATATTGCGTCGGTCAACTATTCGTCGTCCCCGGTGCGCTGCGTGTCGAAGCTGCGCGCGCGCCACCGTACCACCGCGCGGGAAACATCGGCACAAATCCTCCTCCACCTTGGAAGAAACATTCCCGTCTGCCGGCGGTAAGCCCGATATGCCTCCCCAAAACCGCCTTCCATGATGTTCTCCTCTTCCCTTGCGAAGAGCACATACGAAGCGACGAACACCGGGAACCATGCCGCCAGCATCCAGGACTGAAGCGCAAGCAGAGTCCCGAGATAACCGAGAAAGAGAGCGGTGTAGAGCGGATGGCGAACATAGCCATAGGGGCCATGCGTCACGAGCCGGTGCGCTTCTTTCAGTTGGATCTGCATGCTCCAGTAGCGGCCGATCGTGTAGTGGCTGTACCAGAACAGGCAAAGTCCGGCGCTGAAAAACGGGACAGCGACCCAACCGAGAAGATTGGAAACCCAGCGGCTCAGGGGCCATGTGTCCCATCCGACGAACTGTTCAGGCAAGAGAGCCAGCCACGCAGCATAGATGATCCACACGGTCGATGCGAAGTATGCGGGAATCTGCCGTGCCCAGTTGACAGAGGGGGGGGGCGACCGATCCGCCGGGTGCGTGCTGACGGACACGAAATAGTAACGCGCTCCGCCCAGGAGCAGCAGGAAAACAGCGCACGCAATCTGTCTGAAAAGCAGATTTTCCATATGCAAAGAGTCGCCAACGTTTCAGGCTGAAAAGAATCGCGTTGCCATGGGATTGCGGCTTATTTCCCGTGCAATAGATTCAGGCCATTCTGAAATGATGTCAAGGGTCAAGCGGCGCCCGCTCGCGCCCGCCGCTACGGTCATTTGATATCGGTAATCAGATAATCTTTGCCGTCGTAGGTGATCCGGAACTCGACCTCTTGCATCGGTTGCAGGCGGGAGAGCTGGCGCTTGTCCTTGACGGAGTAACCCATCGTCATGGGCGGCATGTTTTTCCACCAGGCTTTCATGAGCGAGTGCAGTTTATAGAAAACGCATATCGATTGCAATTGAACCCAATCGGCAGCATGCCGGGGGAAAAGTTCGAGGACCGCGTCGTGCCAAATCGTAATCTCGCCCGGCAGCGCACCGCACTTTGGCTGGCGGTTCAGCTTCATATGGTGATGCCGATACGGGCCAGAAGCGGAACCGCTATGGCATAACACAGCAGCATCACGGCGATCGACAGTGCGAGACTTACGTAAAAACCCATCCCCACCTTGAGCAGCGCGGGCAGCAGGAGGAACATTGGCAGCGTGGGCAAAACCAGCCAGAAGGAAAAGTCTCGCAGGTTTGCGTGTCTAACATATGCCGCAGAAGACAGTGCAATCGAGGAGAGCATCATGGGGGTGAAAGATCGTAGGACCGAGTGGTTTGTCCCCTCTTTTGGTCCTTTGAAATTGCGGGTATTTATCGGTTTGCTCTTTCTTCCCTATACCGGCATGGTGCTCGCTTATGCCGTGATCGGCTCGATGCTGGCAGACCGGATCCACTGGGACCGCGTGGGCGCGATCCTGCTGATCTATTTCCTGGCACTGGGAATCGGCGCCCACGCCTTGGATGCCTTGGGCAGCAAAGGCATCAAGCCCTGGGGAAAAGTCTTCTCCAAGGGGCAGCTCTGGGCCCTCGCAATTTCCTCGATCGTGGCCGCCTACGCCATCGGTATCTACTATATGGTTCTATATACTCCGCTTCTCTGGCTCGTAGCCATTCCCGAAGGATTCTTCGTCTTCGCGTACAACCTGGAATGGTTCAAGGGGCGCTTCCATACCGACGCGTGGTTCGCCTTCTCTTGGGGAGGCTTGCCGGTCCTGGCGGGTTATGTCTTGCAAACCAATCGCGTTTCGGTTGCTGCGCTTTTGGTGGCCGCTTCCATGGGGTTGTTGAGCCTTGTCGAAATCAAGGCCTCGCGCCCTTACAAGGAGATGAAGCGGGCTTTGGCGGAAACCGGGGAAATCGATAGCGCCAATATCCAGCAGTTTGAATCGATTCTGAAAAGCCTCAGCGTGGGCGTTATTCTGCTCGGCGCGGGCATGGCGAGTTTACGATGG
>MERG01000098.1 GCA_001771985.1 Betaproteobacteria bacterium RIFCSPLOWO2_12_FULL_62_13
CGCACTTCGAAAAAATGCTCTACGACAACGGGCCGCTGCTCGCGCTCTACAGCGACGCGTGGCTCGTCATACAACAGCCGTTGTTCAGGAAGGTCGCGGCCGAGACTGCGGCATGGGTGGTGCGCGAAATGCAGTCACCTGAGGGCGGCTATTACTCTTCGCTCGACGCTGATTCGGAGCACGAGGAAGGCAAGTTCTACGTGTGGACCCCGCAGGAAGCGAAGGAAATCCTGACCGCCGACGAGTATGCCGTGGTCGAGCCGCACTACGGGCTCGACGGGTCGCCTAATTTCGAGGGGCGCCACTGGCACCTGCGCGTCGTGAAGCCGCTTGCTTTCGTGGCACGGCGGCTCGGCCTGACGCTCGATGCATGCGAGGCCCGCCTCAACGCGGCGCGCGGCAAGCTCTTCGCCGCGCGCGAAAAGCGCATACGCCCCGGGCGCGACGAAAAAATCCTCACGAGCTGGAACGCACTGATGATCCGCGGCATGGCGCGCGCCGCACGGGTTTTCGATGAGCGCGCGTGGCTCGTTTCGGCGCGGCACGCGGCCGATTTCATCCGCGGCGCTCTGTGGCGCGACGGGCGGCTGCTCGCCACCTATAAGGACGGGCGGGCGCATCTCAACGCTTACCTCGACGACCATGCGTTTCTGCTCGAGGCCCTGCTCGAGCTGATGCAGACCGAATTCCGCGCTGAAGATCTCGCGTTCGCGCGCGAACTTGCCGAACTGCTGCTCGCGCAGTTCGAAGACCGCGAGCGCGGCGGGGTTTTCTTCGTAAGTCATGACCACGAGAAACTCATACACCGCCCCAAAACCGGCCATGACAGCGCGACGCCCTCGGGCAATGGCGTCGCCGCGTTGGCCCTGCAGCGGCTTGGCCACCTCCTCGGCGAGCCGCGCTATATTGCGGCCGCCGAACGAACGGCAAAACTGTTTCACCCCGTGTTCGAACGCCAGGTGAGCGCCTGCGTCAGCCTCGCCACCGCGCTCGAAGAACTTCTGGAGGCGCCGCAAACCGTGCTCGTGCGCGGACCCGATGACGCGCTCGCGCAATGGCAACACGCGCTCAACGCAATTTACCGGCCGGACATGCTGGCACTCGCGATTCCCGCCGCAGCGGGCGAACTGCCCGCTGCGCTCGCCAAACCGGTCGGGCCGGCCGTCAACGCCTGGGTGTGCCGAGGTGTTACCTGTCTGCCGCCGATCGGCGAGCTTGGCGAACTGCAGCGCGTGATCGGCGCCGGATAGCCTCTTCAGGGCGCGGGCGAATTTATGCCAGTGTGCGCTTATGGGTTACAATGTGCGCCTTTTCAAATTGATCAAGGAGCCGGAATGAAATCATTCGTTATGGCGCTCGCCGCCGCAGCCAGCCTGAGCCTCGCCAGCGGCGCATTCGCCGCCGACCCCCAACCCGCCGAAGCGCTTGCCAAGAAGAACGGCTGCCTCGCCTGCCACACCGTGGACAAGAAGGTTCTAGGCCCGTCCTACAAAGACATCGCCGCCAAGTACCGCAACAACAAGGGCGCCGGAGCCGAACTCATCAAGAAGGTAAAAGCGGGCGGCAAAGGCGTGTGGGGCGATGTGCCGATGCCGCCCAACGCGCATGTGAAGGACGAAGATATCAAGACCATGGTGCAGTGGATTCTATCGATCAAGTAATTCCGCGTGGCGAAAAGAGCCGGCATCTGCCGGCTTATTCTGCCACCGGCTGCGCGCAAAATTGACAATGCAAAGCCCGCCGGGGATAATGATTTCATTCGTAGCAACAATAACTTATCGATAGGATCCGCCATGAATCGCAGGCACATCCTGGCCACGGTTTCGACGCTGGCGTTCGCCATTCTCGTCGGATGCGGAAAGGAAGCCCCGCCTGCCGCACCCAAGAAGGCGGAAGCGCCCAAGCCGCAGGAAGTTGCGATGGTCAGGATCGGCTCGGCTTCACCGCTCACCGGCCCGCAGGCCCATATCGGGATCGACATCAAGAATGGCGTGCAGCTCGCGATCGACGACCTCAACGCCAAAGGCGTGGAAATCGGCGGCAGGAAAGTAAGGTTCGAACTCATTGCCGAAGACGACGAAGCGAATCCCACCAAGGCCACCACCGTTGCGCAAAAATTCGTGGACGCGAAAGTCGCCGCGGTCGTCGGTCACTTCAATTCCGGGGCTTCGATTCCCGCGTCCAAGGTCTATTCCGATGCCGGCATCCCGCAGATTTCGCCCTCGTCGACCAACCCGAAGTACACGCTGCAGGGCTTCAAGACCGCGTTCCGGGTGGTGGCGCACGACGACCAACAGGGGCCGACGCTCGGTAAAGTCGCCGTGGAAAAACTGAAGGCCAGGACGGTGGCGGTGATCGATGACAGCACGGCCTACGGTCAGGGGCTCGCCGACGCTTTCGCGGCGACCGTCAAAGCCGCCGGTGTCAAGATCGTCGCGCGCGAGCACACCACCGATAAGGACACCGACTTCACCTCCATCCTGACCAAGATCAAGGGCCGCAGGGCCGATCTCATCATGTTCGGTGGCATCGATCCGCAGGCTGGCCCGATGGTGAAGCAAATGGCGACGCTCGGGATCAAGGCGAAATTCATTGGCGGCGACGGCATTCAAACAGCGAACTTCATCAAACTGGCCGGCGATGCCGCCGAGGGCGTCATGGCTTCGACGCCCGGCCTGCCCAAGGAGCAGATGCCGGGCGGCAAAGCCTTTCTCGACAGGTTTAAGGCGAAGTTCAATGCCGAGGTCGAGTTGTACGCGCCCATGGGCTACGACGCGGTGATGGTGTTTGTCGATGCGATGAAGCGCGCCGGCTCCACGGAACCGGCGAAGTTCCTGCCCGAAATCGGCAAGACCAACTACCGGGGCGTCATCGGACCGATCGCGTTCGACGAAAAGGGCGATCTCAGGAACGGCCCGATCACCATCTACGTGGTAAAAGGCAGCAAGTGGGAAGCGCTCGAGACCGTCACGCCGGGAGCCGCACCGGGGGGCGGAGAAGCCACAGCCGAGCCGGCCAAGAGCGACGCCGCGAAGAAATGACCCACACGGGCCGGGCTGACGCGCGGGCCAGCCCTGAGGCAACAACGAACGGCACCCTTTGCGGTGCCGTTCTTGTGTCAGCATACTACTGGGCATGGACATCTTCCTGCAGCAGATCATCAACGGCCTGGTGCTGGGCAGCATCTATGCGCTGGTGGCGCTCGGCTATACCATGGTCTACGGCATTCTGGGGCTCATCAATTTCGCCCATGGCGACATCGTCATGGTGGGGGCGCTCGTCGCGCTTTCGGTGGCGCAGGCGCTCGCCGGCAGCGGCTTGCCCCCGCCGCTTGTCCTGCTGCTCGCAACCGGCGCAGCGATGCTGGTATGCGTTGCGCTCGGCGTCACGATCGAGCGTGTCGCCTACCGCCCGCTGCGCCGCGCCCCACGCCTGGCACCACTCATCACGGCGATCGGCGTATCGATCCTTCTGCAGTATTCGGCGGCGCTCGTCTGGACCAAGCAGTATATTTCCATGCCGGAACTGGTGAAACCCACCATGTTCACCCTGGGAGGCGCCCAGTTCACTGATTTGCAGGCGTTCGTCTTCGTTCTCGCCTGCACGGTCATGGCGGCCTTGCTGTGGTTCATCAAGTCGAGCCGCATCGGTCGCGCCATGCGCGCCACCGAGCAGAATCCCGACGTGGCGGGACTGATGGGTGTCGATATCAACCATATTATCGCGTTCACGTTTTTTCTCGGCTCGGCGATCGGCGCCATCGCGGGCGTGATGGTCGTGCTCTATTACGGCCTCGGCCACTACTTCATGGGTTTCATGCTCGGGCTCAAGGCATTCACGGCTGCGGTGCTGGGCGGAATCGGCAACGTTGCCGGCGCCATGCTCGGGGGACTTCTTCTCGGCATTATCGAAAGCCTCGTCTCCGGTTACATCGGCGATCTTACGGGCGGCGTGCTCGGCAGCAATTATCGCGACATCTTCGCTTTCCTGGTGCTGGTCATGGTGCTGGTGCTAAGACCCTCCGGCATCATGGGACAGCACACCGGCGATCGCGCGTAGGAACGGGCGAGAAAGTGAACGGTGAAGGGTGAACGGTGATCCGACCAAGCGACGCACGGTCCCGACGCAGCGCGATCACCGATCACAAATCACGCTTTTCAGCCAACGAGGCACGATGTTCGTACAGCCCGCCATACTGAAACATCCGGCAACGCGTTGGGTCGGACTGGCGCTCGTCGGACTGGCGCTGCTCGCGCTGCCTTTCGTGGTGGATGCCGTGCTCGGCCGCGCCTGGGTACGTATCATCGACGTAGCGCTCCTTTTCATCATGCTCGCGCTCGGACTTAATATCGTCGTCGGATTCGCGGGTCTGCTTGATCTCGGTTACATCGCCTTCTTCGCGGTGGGCGCCTACGGTTACGCGCTGCTTGCTTCGCCGCAGTTCGATATCCACGGTTCGTTTGTGGTGCTGCTGCCGCTCGCTGCTTTCGTGGCGGCGATCTTCGGCATCCTGCTTGGCGCACCCACGCTCAGATTGCGCGGCGATTATCTTGCCATCGTCACGCTCGGCTTCGGCGAAATCATCCGCATCTTCTTGAACAACCTGAACCGCCCCATCAACATTACCAACGGTCCGCAGGGCATCACGCTCATCGACCCGCTGCAGATCGGAGGCATCGCGCTCAACCAGACCTATACTCTGGGCGGCCTTACCATCGCACCGGTGCACAGCTATTTCTTCGTATTTCTGATCTGCGCGTTGCTGTCGATCTTCTTCTCGCTGCGGCTCGAGGATTCGCGCATCGGCCGCGCCTGGATCGCGATCCGCGAAGACGAACTGGCGGCAAGCGCGATGGGCATCAACACGCGCAATGTCAAGCTGCTTGCTTTCGCGATGGGCGCGACCTTCGGCGGACTCTCCGGTGGCCTGTTTGCGGCGTTCCAGGGCTTTATCAGTCCGGAGAGTTTCACCCTGCTCGATTCGATCATGGTGCTGTGCATGGTGGTGCTGGGCGGGATGGGAAATGTGGGCGGCGTCGCGCTCGGCGCGATCCTGCTGACCGCATTGCCCGAAGCGTTGCGCTACGTCGGTCCGGTGCAGAAGGCGTGGTTGGGCGAGGTGTACGTCGATCCGTCCGACCTGCGCATGCTGCTTTTCGGGCTGGCGCTGGTGCTGATGATGCAGTTCCGGCCCGCCGGGCTGTGGCCGTCGACAACGCGCCGCCGCGAACTCGTGGCGGAAGACGATGTTGTCGCGGCGGAGAAGGCAAATGCGGCAACCTGAGGCGCCGCTGCTCGCCGCCACCGGCATCACCAAGTATTTCGGCGGCCTCGCGGCGCTCGCCGAAGTCTGCCTTAGCGTCGAACGTGGCGAGATCTTCGGCCTGATCGGTCCCAACGGCGCCGGCAAGACCACGCTGTTCAACGTGCTGACCGGCCTCTACCGGCCGGATGACGGCGAGTTCACCTTCAATGGCGCGCGCCTGACCGGGCTTAAACCGCACCGCGTCGCCGAACACGGCATCGCGCGCACCTTCCAGAACATCCGCTTGTTCGCCAATATGACTGCGCTCGAGAATGTGATGGTAGGGCGCCACGTGCGCACTCATGCCGGCGTGATCGGCGCCGTCGTGCGCAACGCCGCTACACGCGAAGAGGAAGCGGCGATCACGCGGCGCGCGCTCGCGCTGCTCGGCTACGTCGGGATTTCGCAGCATACCCACGTGCTGGCGCGCCACCTTCCCTACGGCGACCAGCGCCGGCTCGAGATCGCGCGCGCACTCGCCACCGAGCCGCAGTTGCTGGCGCTCGACGAACCGGCCGCCGGCATGAACGCGACGGAAACGGCGGACCTCAAACGCCTGCTGGAGAAGATTCGCGCCGACGGCGTCACGCTGCTGTTGATCGAGCACGACGTGAAGCTCGTGATGGACCTGTGCGACCGCGTGGCAGTGCTCGACTACGGCAAGAAAATCGCGGAAGGCCTGCCGGCCGACGTACAGCGGGACCCGCTGGTGATCGAGGCGTACTTGGGAGGTTCGCTTGCTTGAAGTGCGCGGACTGAGCGTCTCATACGGCGGCATCAACGCCGTGAAAGGCATCGATCTCGATGTCAACGACAGGGAGCTCGTGACATTGATCGGTTGCAACGGCGCCGGGAAAACGACCACGCTCAAGGCGCTCGCCGGGCTTCTCAGGCCCGCCGCCGGCCGCATCCACTATGAAGGCCGCGACATCACGGCGCAGCCGGCGCATCGTCTGGTGCGTCAGGGCCTGGCCCTGGTGCCCGAAGGCCGCGGTGTATTCGGGCGGCTTACGGCGGAGGAAAACCTCGCCATGGGCGCCTACTCGCGGGCCGACCGCGCACGGATCGAGGCCGATCGCGAGCGCGTCTATGGACTGTTCCCGCGGCTCGCCGAGCGGCGCCGCCAACTCGCCGGCACGCTCTCCGGAGGCGAACAACAGATGCTGGCGATCGGCCGCGCGCTGATGAGCCGCCCCAGGCTGCTGCTGCTCGATGAACCAAGCATGGGGCTTGCGCCGCTGATGGTGCAGAAGATCTTCGAGACCATACGCGCAATCGCGGCTGAAGGGGTAACCCTGCTGCTCGTGGAGCAGAACGCCAAGCTGGCGCTCGAAATCTGTCACCGCGGCTACGTGATGGAGAGTGGGACGATCGCGCTCTCTGACAGCGCCCAGGCGTTACTCAAGAATCCGCAGGTCAGACAGGCGTACCTTGGCGAATGAGGCGGTTGCGTCCCGCAGCATGAGCCGCCGGATACTCCGCGCTCCCGCGTCCCCCCTCACGCCTCACGCTTTCGCCTCACACCCAATCCTTCGGCACCAGAAAGTCGCGATACAACGCTTCCTCCGGGCTCCCCGGCGCGGGCTTCCAGTCATAGCGCCAGGCAACAACAGGCGGCAGCGACATCAGGATCGATTCCGCGCGCCCGCCCGACTGCAGTCCGAAGAGGGTGCCGCGGTCATAGACCAGATTGAACTCGACGTAGCGGCCGCGCCGGTAGGCCTGGAATGCACGTTCGCGCTCGCCATACGGCAGGTTCATGCGGCGTTCGACGATGGGGATGTAGGCCGGCAGAAAGTGTTCGCCTACGCTTTTTGCCAATCGATAGCAGGTTTCGAAACCGGGCCCGCTTAGATCGTCGAAGAAGATGCCGCCGATGCCGCGAGGCTCCCCGCGGTGCTTGATGTAAAAGTATTCGTCGCACCACTTCTTGAAACGAGGATAATAGTCGGCGCCGAACGGGGCGAGCGCGTCGCGGCAGGTGCGGTGGAAATGTACCGCGTCCTCCGCGAACGGATAGTAGGGCGTGAGATCCGTGCCGCCGCCAAACCACCACACCGGCTCGGCGTCGCTTTTTTCGGCCACGAAAAAACGCACATTGAGGTGCACTGTGGGCACATGCGGATTGCGCGGGTGCAATACGAGCGACACGCCCATCGCCTGGAAGGACCGTCCGGCGAGCTCGGGGCGCGACGCCGAGGCCGACGGCGGCAGGTTCGGGCCAAACACGTGCGAGAAGTTGACCCCGGCGCGTTCGAACACGCCGCCATCTTCGATCAGCCGCG
>MERG01000099.1 GCA_001771985.1 Betaproteobacteria bacterium RIFCSPLOWO2_12_FULL_62_13
CACCCGGAAAGCGCGCCTTGGGCCGCTGCGGATCGGGGCCCAACTGGTGCAGGTTGTAGTTGCCGTGGCGGTCGATCTGCACCCCGCTCACGAAAAACAGCCCCAGCTCGCCGCGCTGCGCCAGGAAGTGAAACTGGCGGGAGGTGCGGAAGGGATTGAACACGGAGTTGAGGATGATCAGCTCCGCATTCGGCGCGTGCGACGCCTGCGCCAGCAGCAGGCCCGCCGCCGGGATCTGCGAGAGCGCGCCGCAAGCGGAAATCTCGCCGTCGCGCACCTCGCGCGAGAGCAGCACCGCCATCAATTCGGCTTCGGAGTATTCCATCAGCCGCCGGCCGCGCGCGCTGTCTGCCGCCAGTTCCGCGGGACGAAGCGCTCCACGTACTCGTCGTGGTCCTTCACGCCCAGCACGTAGGTGCGCAGATACTCCTCGAAGGACGCATCGTCCCGCGACGCGCCCACGTATTGCGCCATGTGGACCTTGTCCGGGCCGTAGAGGCCCGCGCACCCGGCCGGATGGGCGCCGAACGGCGCGTGCGCGACGGCATCGACGTGTATCCCCGGGATGAACGCGCCCGCCGCTTCCTTCTCGGTCAACCGCTCCACTATGGTCTCGGCGGTGACGATCACGTGCTTCGAGGCTTCCGCCAGGATTACGACCTCGGCTTCGTAGCCGCAGGACACGTTGCCCTGCCGGTCCGCTTGCTGCGCGTGAAATACGGCGACGTCCGGCCGCAGCGCCTTCGCCACCATGGATTTGGTCTTGCCGTCAAAAGGGTCGACGGCAATCACCATGTCGTCGCGGCGCTTGAGAAGATCCGTCCCGACCAACGCGACGATGGGCACGTAAGGCACTCCCATAGACCCAGCCTGGGCCTGTGCAAAGAGCACCCCTCAGGTATTGTCGAGAGCCCTCACCCTGCCCGCCTGCACGTAGCGCGCAAAGTTTGGGCCGGTGCGGGCGAACTCGCCCAGCGTCACGCTGCACGTATCGACCGCGCGCACCGCGCCGGCGCCGACCAGAAAATCGATGTTGATCTCGCCGCCCACGACGCCCACCACCCGCAGCTCCCGCGTGCCCTGCCGCACCACCTGGCGCAGCAAAGCCATCGGCGGGCGGTGCATGTTGGCGCTCATCACCAACTGGGCGCCGCTTTTCACCTGGGCGGCGGCGTTTTCCAGCGTCGTCAGCTTGTCGCGCATCGAGTCCCCCTTGGTGAAAAGTTCCGGTTGCGTCGTTTCCGTGCGAACGGCTACGGTGCCGTCCGCGTTGATCGTCGTCCAGTGGTCGAGCCGCCGGCTGGCGTCGAGGGTGGCCGGAAGTTTCGCGGCGATGCTGCTTGTCGCAACACGGGTCCCGACAAAATCAGTCGATGCGCATCCCCACTTCCTTGACCACCTTCGACCAGGTGGCGAGCTCGCGCTTGAGGAATGTTCCGAACTCGTCGGGCGAGTTACCGACGAGCTCCGCGCCGATGCCGGTAATGCGCTCTCTCACTCCGGGAATCGCGACCGCCTTGACGAAGGCCTGGTGCAGCCGGCGGATCACCGCCGGGGGCGTCCCCGCAGGAACCATCGCGCCGTTCCACTCGACTGCGTCATAACCTGGAACCCCGGCCTCCGCAACGGTCGGAATATCGGGCACCGAGGAATCCCGCTTCGCACGGCTCACACCCAGGGGAATCAGCCTGCCGGTCTTGAAGTGCTGGATCGCCGAGGGAATGGTGGCAAACAGCATCGCGGTTTCCCCGCTGACGAGGGCAACGACCGCGGGCCCGCCGCCCTTGTAGGGAACGTGCACCATGTTGATACCGGTCATGTGCGCAAACCGCGCGGTGGCGAGATGATTTGCGCTGCCGTTCCCGGCTGAGCCGTAAGTCAGGGTTCCCGGTTTCGCCTTCGCCAGCGCGATCAATTGTTTTACCGATCTCGCCGGCACCGACGGATGCACCGAGAGAACCATCGTGACGATCGACACCAGGCTCACCGGCACGAGATCCTTCTCCGCATTGAACGGCATTTTCTTGTAGAGGGTCGGATTGGCGCCGTAGGCGATATTGGCTATGCCGACCGTGTAGCCGTCGGGCGGCGACTTGGCGACGTAATCAAGACCGATCGTCGAAGCGGCGCCGGGGCGGTTTTCGACCAGCACCTGCTGGCCCAGGTCTTCAGCGAGCCGCGGCGCAAGAATGCGCAACACCACGTCGGTGGAGCCGCCGGGCGAGTACGGCACGATGATGCGTATCGGTTTCACTGGGTAGGTTTGTGCCGTTGCGGGCGCCATATATGCGAGCGCAGCCGACAACAACGCCAACAGGAAACCATATAACGTGAGCTTCATGAACGGTTCCTCCTTCCTTTTTTGCCAACGAGATTAACAGAATGTCATTCCCGTGACGCCGGGAATCCGCAGGGCGCCTATTCGGTGAGCCTGGCGCATAAACACTGCTCTAGTGTATCGCGTAACACCCTTCAGCGCGAATGCAGGCGTAGCGCGCGTTTTTTCACCACTGTATGGATCCCCGACTCCTCGGGAATGACACGTACTGTTCACCGCCGTAGCTTTCCGCCTGCAGCCTGCCTACGAATGCTCCAGTCGGAGCAAGGACGACAGCATGTAGGTTGGGCCGAGGCGCTTGCGCCGATGCCCAACGCAGCGCGGAAGTCAATTGCGCGACGGCTCCTCCTTGCGCTTGCGCGCCTACTTCAGCATCAGGAAACGTTCAGCGTCAGGCGTTTCAGACGTCGTCTCGTTGCGCTTGCGCGCCTGCTCCAGCTCCCAGTCGAAACGCCGCAGTTGTTGCTGGCCTTGTTGCTCCGCGCGCTGCTGCTCGATCTGCGCCTTGGCGCGGCGCGTTCCCTCGTCGTCCGATGGCAGCGCGGGTTGAACGTCGATACCCTGCCGATAATGCAGTTCCTGCTGGCGCTGGCGCTGCTCGATTTCCAACTGCCGGACGACCTCTTGCTCGCGCGCATCCGCAGGCGGCGTCTGCGCGCTGCGGTGATACTGCTGCATGCGCAACTGCAAGGCGTCCTGCTGCTGCTGACGCATCTGCTGGTTGCGCTGCACCTCGCGCAGCGCCGGGTCGCTGCCCCACACCGGGCTCGCCAACGCCAGCCCCGCTAGGACGCAGAGAAATAATGAAGTTGCGCTCACAGTCCCCACGTTCGCATTCTACGCCGCTTTCACCGAGGGCAGTCCGGCAAGGGCCATCGCAAGCTCGGCCTCGTCGTAGTCCTGGTCCGTGAGTTTGCCGGCAGAATAGTCGATATAAGCCTGCATGTCGAAGTGGCCATGACCGCACAGATTGAAGAGGATAGCGCGCGAAACGCCCTCCTCTTTGCACTTCAAGGCCTCATCGATCGCGCCGCGCACCGCGTGGTTCGCTCTCGGTGGTGATGCGCTTCACCCCCGCGTCCATGTTGTAGTACGCCTGCGCGACGGCGGTGTTGGGCTTGTGGCTGCCCGCGGGGCTCACGCCCTCGTACTTGTAATAGATGCGCGCCGGCGTGTCGAGCGCCGCCGCCGGGCGCGAAAATCATGATCACGCAAGCGGGCTTGGCGGGCTAAGCCTGGGGCTCTTGCGCGCCCCGCGTCATCTCACTGGAAGGGCGGCATGGTCCCATAAGCCTTCTCCCATGCCTGGGTCGTGGTGTGTTTCATGAGAGGCCAAACTGTGACATCCATGTAGGGATGAAGCGGCAGGGACGTCAAGGTCGCGTGCAACTCCTCGGGACTGCCGACTTCCCAGATGCTGAAGTTGGCGCGCTGGCCGACGATCCTGAAAATCCGCTTCAGTTTGCCGTCCTTGACGAACTGCACGCTGCGCGCGGTTTCGTTCTTGTTGATTTCCTCCAGTTTTTCCTTCGGCCAATCGCCCGGAAGGCGCACGATGATCTTCACCATGAACAGCATGTTCTCTCCTTTTCGTTGTCCGGAGCCTGTCTTGATTATTGAAACAAGACTTCTATAGCAGAGCCGGAATACCGATTTGTTGATTTAAGTCAAAATGTCGTTTCTTAGGTTGGGCTTACGCTACGCCCCTTGACTTCTCCTGCAAGTCGGGGACTTTCAAGTTATCATTGATCGAACTCGTCAGGCGTACCACGGGGGAAGAGAAATGAACGAAAAGCGCCGTAGTTTTTATGGGTGGGGCCACGAGGGCGACACCGTGTCAGCGGCGGAACTTCGGTGGTTCGAAGACGCGTGGTCGAAGCTGCTCAAGGTCGACCGGTTCGAGTCCTCGCCGATGCCGTGCGAGGATGAGATCGAGTTGCGCAAACCGCGGGCTGTGGTCCCGGACAGCCTGAAGAGGGTGTGCACAACCGACAAGTACGAGCGCCTGTTGCATTCTTACGGCCGCTCAGGGCACGAGTTGGCGCGCATGATCCTCAGGCGCGACTTCGCGAACCCGCCCGATGCGATCGCCTTTCCGGAGACCGAAAGTGACATCGTAGCGCTATTGGACTGGTGTGGCGCGAACGACGTTGCGGCAATACCGTACGGGGGCGGCTCGAGCGTGGTAGGAGGCATAACTCCACCATCCCAAGGCCGTCATAAAGGCGTGCTGACGATCGACCTCAAGCACTTCAATCGTGTTCTGGAGATCGACAAGACTTCGCAGGCGGCGCGCGTTCAGGCCGGCGTATTGGGTCCCAGCCTCGAGCAGCAGTTGAAGCCGAGCGGGCTTACGATGCGATTCTTCCTCCAGGCGTGGGAGTTTTCGTCGCTCGGCGGCTGGATTGCGACGCGAGCGGGCGGACATTACGCTACTGGCTACACCCACATCGACGACCACATTGAGTCGTTGAGGATCGTAACCCCTGCGGGCGTGCTCGAGTCACGGCGTTTGCCCGCCTCTGGCGCCGGCCCCAGTCCTGACCGCATGTTCATCGGCTCCGAGGGCGCGCTCGGTATCATCACGGAAGCCTGGGTGCGCCTGCATCGGCGCCCCTCGTTCCGCTCGGCGACGACAGTGCGCTTTCGCGATTGGGAAAAGGCGGTCAACGCCGTGCGCGCGCTCACCCAGTCCGGCCTGTACCCGGCCAACGCGCGCCTGATCGAAAAGGAGGAGGCGCTGTTTACCGAGGCGGGCGACGGAACCAGCCACGTGCTGGTGCTCAGCTTCGAGTCCGGTGACCACCCGCTCGATGCGTGGATGAAGCGCGCGCTCGAGCTGTGCGGCGACCACGGCGGCGAGTGGGACGTCGAGGCATTAGGCACGCAGGAGTCGCAACGCGAGGGTGCCGCCGGCAACTGGCGCGACAAGTTCATCCGCGGGCCGTATTTCCGCGTGCACGCGATCGCGCGTGGCGTGATGCGGGACACCGTCGAGACCGCGATCACGTGGGACCGTTTTTTCGAGCTTGAGCAGAATGTGAAGGAGGCAATCCGGCGCGCGATCCGCGAGGCCACCGGCCGCGAGGGCTCATGCACGGTGCGCTTCACGCACCTGTACCCGGACGGCCCCGCGCCCTACTTCACGTGGCACGCGTTCGGCGACAAGGCGAAGCTGCCGGAGCAGTTCTGGGCAATCAAGGCTGCCGGCTCCGAGGCGATGGTCGACGCCGGCGGGACCATTACCCACCATCACGCGACCGGGCGGGATCACCGGCAATGGTATGACCGGCAGAGGCCGCCTCTGTTTGCCGAGGCGCTCAAGGCTGCGAAGAGCCGGCTCGATCCGCGCTCGGTGATGAATCCCGGCGTGCTCGTCGACACGTGATCGACCGGTGCGTCCGACGGCGAGGGTAAAGGCGCTGATCACGCTGGCCAGAGAGAAGCGCTAATGAACGAATCATCGCGCACGGGCGGCAGATTGCTGGTCGATGCCCTCAAGACACACGGCGTCGACACCGTGTTTGGCGTACCAGGAGAAAGCTATCTCGCCGCCCTCGATGCACTTTACGATAATCGGGATCAAATCGAGTTCGTCAGTTGCCGGCACGAGGGTGGCGCAGCTTTCATGGCCGAGGCTTACGGCAAGCTGACAGGCCGGCCCGGGATTTGTTTTGTGGCGCGCGGACCCGGCGCGACGAATGCAAGCATCGGCGTTCATATCGCGCTTCAGGACTCGACTCCGCTTATTCTGCTCATCGGCCAGGTCTGCAGCGATGAAGCGGAGCGTGAGGCATTCCAGGAGATCGATTACCGGAGAATGTACGGCGCAATGGCGAAGTGGGTTGCCCAGGTTGATCGCGCCGGGCGCATACCGGAGATGGTGAGCCATGCCTTTCACCTGGCGGTGTCGGGGCGTCCGGGGCCGGTGGTTCTCGCGCTGCCGGAAGACATGCTCACGAGCAGCGCGGAAGTTGCGGATGCCCGGCATTTCCAGTGTGTCAGAGCTCATCCGAGCGCTGCCGATCTCGACAAGATGCGCTCCATGCTCGCCCGGGCAAAACGTCCGCTCATGCTGCTGGGTGGCGGCGGCTGGAGCGTGAAGGCGTGTCAGGACATTCAGGCGTTTGCGGAGGCGAACGCTATACCGGTAGCGTGCACCTATCGCTGCCAGGACCTGTTCGACAATCGGCATCCGAACTATGCGGGCGACGTTTCCGTAGGACTCAATCCCGCACTGGAACAGCGCATTCGTGATGCCGATCTGCTGCTCGTGGTCGGCCCGCGCCTGGGCGGGTGGACTACATCCCACTACACCCTCATTGATATACCCCGGCCCCGGCAAACGTTCATACATGTCCACGCTGGCGCAGAGGAACTGGGGCGCGTGTACCAAGGCGACCTGCTGATCAACGCCGGAATGTCCGAGTTCGCGGCGGCCGCGCGTAGCCTGGCGCCGCTTGAGGCGAGCTGGGCTCCCCTCACCAAAGCTGCCCGGGAAGAGTATCTGCGATGGCAAGAGCCGGTCGAAGTGACCGGGGCGCTCAATCTGAGCGAGGTGATGCTTTTTCTCCGGCGCCGTCTGCCGGCCGAGACCATCGTGACCTGCGGCGCCGGGGCTTACATCGTATGGGTGAACCGTTTTTATCGATACACGGGTTTTCGAACGCAACTTGGACCCACCGGCGGTGCGATGGGATACGGCGTGCCATCCGCCATCGCTGCTAAACTCACGCATCCGGATCGTCCGGTGGTTTCCTTCTCTGGCGATGGATGCTTCCTCATGAACGGACAAGAGCTGGCTACAGCGCGACAGCACAACGCCAGGATCCTGTTCATCGTGGTCAATAACGGAATCTACGGAACGATCCGAATGAACCAGGAAAGGCACTTTCCCGGACGAGTAATAGGCACCGATCTTCGTAATCCGGACTTCGTCACGCTGGCGAAGGCTTATGGCCTGCACAGCGAGCGCGTCAAGACGACGGCGGAATTCGAGCCCGCGTTCGAACGCGCCTGGCAGGCGGATGCGGGCGCATTGATCGAACTGCAACTTGACGCAGAGGTGATATCACCGCGTACGACATTGTCGCGGATTCGTTGCGAGGCGCGGCGGAAAAGGAGCCAGAAGCACTGAAAGAAATCGTTTTTAGAAGCCGGGTAGCAACACGCCCCAGGAATTCGGGTCGCAGATTCGCAGCGATATCGTGAAGTGGGCGAAGGTTGCGCG
>MERG01000100.1 GCA_001771985.1 Betaproteobacteria bacterium RIFCSPLOWO2_12_FULL_62_13
CGAGCCGGGCGTTCATGGCGCGGTCTTCCCGACAATCAGGGCGTCAACGACACGCGTGCAGGCACCGCGCTCGAGGGCCATCAGCGGGTTGACGTCGAGTTCGCGCAGCCGGTCGCCCAAGTCGTGCGCGAGCCAGGACACCCGGACGATGGCATCGCACAGCGCGTCGACGTCGCGCGGCGCTTTTCCGCGCACGCCTTCCAGCAGCGGGTACGCGCGCAACTCGCGCAGCATCGCTTGCGCTTCTGCATGCGTGACCGGCGGCAGGCGGTAGCCGACGTCGCGCAGGATCTCTACGTGGATGCCGCCCAGGCCGGCGACGATCACCGGCCCGAACACTTCGTCGGTCGCGATGCCGAGCATCAGCTCGACGCCTTCGGGCACCATTTCCTGCACCAGCACCCCGTTGATGCGCGCTGCGGGCTTGTAGCGCCTGGCCGCGGCGGTGACCTCATCGTACGCTTGCAGCACTTGTTCCTTGCCCTGCACGCCGAGCCGGATCGCCCCGGCTTCGGTCTTGTGCGGGATGTCGGGCGATTCGATCTTGAGCGCGACCTTGCCGCCGATCGCTTGCGCGGCGCTCGCCGCTTCATCGGCATTTTGCGCCAGCCGCTCTTGAGTTACATGGAGACCATAGGCGGCCAATATTTCTTTCGCAGCGCGTTCGGTCACTGCCTCGCCGGCCGCCGCGAGAAGCTGGCAGGCCCGGTCGGCGTCAATACCGGCCGGCCGCGCCGGCGCGACGCCGCCGTCGCGCTTGCGGCGAGTGAGAAATTCGCCATAGGTCATCACCGCGCGCACCGCCTTCAGGCAGGTTGTCGCGTCGCGGTAGACCGGCAGACCGCGCGCGACGAGACTCGCCGCGGTGACAGCGGGATTTTCCGGGCAGTAGCCGGTCCACAGCACCGCCACCGGTTTGCTGGATGATTCGGCGAGGTTCACGACGCCCTCGATGGCGGCCACGGTCGGGCTGACCAGGATGGGAATCAGCACGTCAACCCTCTCGTCGTCAGCGACGAGTCTGAGCGCGTCCTGAAACAGCCGCGGCGAACCCGTGAGCGCGGAAGTGAGGTCGGTAGGGTTCGATACCGCGGCGTATCCCGGCACGAGTGCGCGCAATTGCTCGACGGTCCTGTCGCTGTAGCCGGTCCAATCTATGCCCGCGGCCGCGCCGAGGTCGGCCATCAGCACCGAATGGCCGCCCGAGCCGGAAAGGGCGGCGGCCCGCCTTCCTTTCGGCCACTTGCGCCGGCGCAGCAATTTGGCGGTTTCGTAGAGCTCATTGCAGTCGTTCACGCGGATCACGCCGCACTGGCGAAATGCCGCGTCATGAACCTCGTCCGCGCCGGTCACCGCGCCGGTGTGGGAGGCGGCCGCGCAGCGCCCGGCTTCGGTGCGCCCGAATTTGAGGATCACGATCGCCTTCTCGCGTTCGGCGGCGAGGCGCGCGGCCTCGATGAATTTCGCCGCGTCGCGGATGGTTTCCAGCGCCAGCATGACCGCGTCGGTGGAGGGGTCCTCGATCATGAAGCGCAGGAAGTCGGCGGCATCCAGATCGGCCTCGTTGCCACAGCTCACTTCGTAGTTGATCCCCACGCCCGCTTCCTGGGCGCGCCACATGATGTTGATGTGGCCGAGGCCGCCGCTGTGGCAGATCAGGGCGACGTTGCCCGCCGGCTTGCGCGGACCCTTGATGGCGGCCGTCGAGACCATCGCGAAGCCGTCGATGAAGTTGATGAGGCCGTTGCAGTTCGGGCCCATGAGCCGCAAGCCGCTGCTCCGGGCGAAGGCTCGGATCTCTTCCTGCAGCGCGCGGCCCCGCTCGGTTCCGGCCTCGCTGAAGTTGGAACTGAAGATGGTCGCGAAGGGGACACCCTTTTCCGCGCATTGGCGCAGCGTGTCGAGCACACGTTCCGCCGCGACCACGATTCCGGCGTGCTCGGGCGTTTCGGGCAGATCGAGGACGCTCGGAAAGCACGGCAGCCCGCGCAGCATCTTGTACCTGGGGTTGACCGGGTAGACGCGCCCCTGGTAGCCGAACTCGAGCATGTGGTTAAGGCAGCGTCCTCCGAACTTCGAAAGGTCCTCGGTCGCACCGACGAGAGCGACCGAAGCGGGGTTGAAAAACGTCTTGAGGCTGGCGGGGGAAGATGCAGGCTGCATGCGCGTTGTTTCGATCGGTTCAAGATCTGGCGGACTTGCCGGCGCTCGCGCCCGCCATGCGGCCGAACACCGCGCCAGAGACGAGCCCGGTGCCGCTCGGATAATTGAAATAGAACAACCCGCCCACCATCTCCCCGGCGCAGTAGAGCCCGGGGATCTTGTGGAAATGAACATCGATTACCTGGCCGGTTTCCCTGTCGATGCGTAGCCCCCCGAAGGTGAAAGTGATGCCGCAGGTGGTCGCATAGGCCTCGAACGGCGGGGTGTCGAGCGCCTGCGCCCAGTTCGACTTGGGCGGTTCGATGCCCGTCGTGCACTTGCCGTCCTTGATCGTGTGGTTGAACGGAATGTCGGCGCGCACCGCGGCGTTGTACTCGCGCACGGTCTTGAGGAAGCCTTCGGGATTGACGCCTTCGAGCTTGGGCGCGAGTTCTTCCAGGGTATTGGCGGTGACCTTGGTCACGAACTTGATGCGGTACTCCGAGCGCAGCAGATGCTTCACCTTGGCATCGAACACCTGCCACGCGAACTGGCCGGGCTGCTTCAATACTTCGCCGCCGTACTTGGCGTAGGTGAACGAATGAAAATCCCAGCCCTCGTCGACGAAGCGCTTGCCCCAGGCGTTGATGAGCACCCCGAAGATGTAGCTGTGCTTCTGGAACTGATCGCCGACGTTCACGTCTCCGAACTCGGGCGCGTAGCGGTCCCAGCCGGTGGCGTGACAGCCTGACCAGTTGCCGTAAGGCGCGGCGCCGATGTCGAGCGCCATCTTCAAACCGTCGCCGGCGTTGAAGCGCGTGCCCCGCACCTTGGCAAGTTCCCATCCCGGTCCGAGATAGCGGGCGCGCCATTCGGGGTTCGCTTCGAAGCCGCCGCAGGCGAGCACGACCGAACGTGCGCGGATCTCGATCGCCTTGCCCTTCTGCTTGGCGCATACCCCCTGCACGCGCTCGCCGTCGTAGATGAGCGATGTGGCGCGTGTCTCGTAGATGATCTCGATGCCTGCCTTTTTCGCCGCCGCATCGAGATACTGCACGAGACCTGCGCCGCCGCCCGAAACCTCGATCGGCATGCGCCCGAAAAACTTGCGCTTGCCGTCGACCAGACCCGACTGCCGGCCGTAGTTGGGCACAAAGCGCACGCCCTTCGATCGCAGCCACGCCATCGTGTCGAGGCTGCGGTCGACGAGGAGCTCGGAAAGATCAGGGTCGGTGCGGTAGCTCGTCAGCCGATAAAGATCGTCGAGAAACTCTTCCCGGGTATTGGTGCCGAAATCGCTGTTCGCGATTTCCTCGGCGGTGAGTTCGGTCACGCGCTTGAGATCATCGACCGACTCGTAGGCGAAGCGCATCACGCCGCCGGCGAAGCGGCTGTTGCCTCCGGACTCGTCCTCGGATGCGGCCTCCAGGAGAGCGACACCGGCGCCCTGTTCGCGGGCCGAGAGCGCCGCGCACAGCGCGGCATTGCCTTTGCCGACTACAACGACATCGAATTCCTGCATCTGCTTTTCGTTCCTCTAATGAGTCTTGCGCAAATGGGCGACAGCCCATTTGAGCCTCGAATCTCCCTTCTCCCCTCGGGAGAAGGGCGGGGATGAGGGATTGAGCGCTATCATGCAGTTATGCAAAGCTCAATAATGGATGACTTCAGCGATTGACGGTGACGCCGGAATGCCGCTGGCTTGTGCCGAGCCTTGTTGCCGTCGGTGAAAATCAATATTCTAGCGCTCACGCTGCCGGGCGCTCCAGGCGGTAGACGCGCGCGGCCGTGTCGTGAAAGAGCTTCGTCTTCTCGTCCGCCGAGCAGCCGGAGGTCAGGCGCTTGAACGAGTTCCACAGCACGACGTAGCTGCAGCTCAGCTTGTCTACGGGGTAGTTCGATTCGAACATGCAGCGCTCCACGCCGAATTTCTCCAGCGTGTATTCGAAATACCGCCGGGTGGCGTCCACGAGCTCCTGGCTGGTGGGTGAGCGCGGCTTCTCATGCCAGCCAAAGCCGTTCACCTCCATATTGAGCCCGCCCAGCTTGGCCACGACATTGTGGCAGCCGGCCAATTCGGTCACATGGGCGCGCCACTGGGCATGCACCTCGTCGGCTTTGCCGGCATAGGGCCCGATGCCGATCGGCCCGCCAAAATGATCGAGGATGATCGTGGTGTCCGGAAAGGCGCGGGCGAGATCGGTGACTTCCGGGATCTGGTGGTGATAGCACCAGGCTTCGAACGTCAATTGGCGCGGCGCCAGATGGGCAAAACCCGCCCGGAAATCCTTGCGCAGCAGTAATTCCTTGGGTGGACTGGTGCGATGATTGGGGACCGCGTCAGTGGGATCCCAGGTCGCCCCCACCCGGATGCCGCGAAACCGCCCACCGCCTGCGGTGATTTGTGCATCCAGCACCGCGGCCACGGCATCCCCGAGCTTCAGGTCCGCTGTGCCAATGATCCCTGCGGCGATCCGCACCGGGCCGTAGAGGCCGGAGGCGCTCATCGCGGCAATGCCGTTGACGAACTCGGTCTCGCCCACCGGGCGCATCGCTTCCGGCCCATCAGCTTTGAACATGGCACCGCACTCAATGAATACGGTCGACACGACGTTGTGACCGCTCTGCACATCCGCCAAGACCTCGTCCAGCAGATAGCGCGGAGCGAGGCGGTCGGGACGGCGGTCCCACAAGTGATGGTGGGGGTCACAAATCGGCAAGTCGGGTTCGAGGGGTTCCTCGATCGTTAACCTGAGCCAGTCGGCATTCTTCGCCTGAGTTGCCATGATGCGCCTCCTCGCGTTGGTTTACACCGTGTACTTGCTGACAGTAATTGCCTCGTGATCATAGTTTGAATTTGAACTCGCGTAAAATCGGCGTGCGAGTTGACGCAGTATCGCATGGTAGGGAGGGGCTCCAGCATGACGACAGTACGACTTGTTAGCGTCTTGACTCGCGCTTAGAATCACCGGTTTGCCTGAACTCAATGGGAAAATAAGCACATGAGGATGCGGGCGAGCTGGGTTCCGAATAGGAGGCGAGACTTATGAGAATCGGTCACATTGCACTCTCGTGCAAAGTTGGAGAACTGGATGAGGTGGCTGCGTATTACCGGAAGCTTGGTTTCGTGATCTACAAGACCACGGTTCTCGGAGGATTGAAGGGGCATTTCATGGAGCATGAGAAAGACAGATCATGCAAGTTGGATATCCGTGAAAGCAATAGCGAACCATTTTCTGCCGTCCACCATTTTTGTCTTCTTGTAGACAATACGCACAGAGCTTATGAAGATTTGAAGGGGAACGGGGTTGACGTCGGGGATGTCGGCCCCCCGACCTTGATGCCCTCCGGAAGGACGCATTTCACCTTGAAGGGCCCTTATGGACTGGGTATCCAATTCGGTGAAGAGATGCGAATGGAAGATTACGTCGAAGATTACGTGAAATCTCTGACCAAGGAAAAAAGCTGACCATTCGGTCTGACAGCATTGCACTTCCGAAGGCTGACGCGCGACGTGTTCTCGCGAGTTCAGACTGGGGGTGAAGACCCTTGTCACCTCGGATCACGGTCCCTGGATCGATTCGGATGACATTCGTGAGCGTGTGATTGCGGATATCGGTGCGATATTTGGAGGCAGGATCGTGTGGGGCGAGGATCTGTTGAGCTTTGCGCTTTAGCGCACTGGCACCTCGCGCGAGCTGCCCCGGTCTCCAAGAATTGGCAATCAATAATTGGGGTCACGCCAAGATAAGCAAGAGGGCGCCAATCCTGGCCGTGGGCTAGCTCGCATGACCCAGAAACGGACCAGCGTTCAGCGCCCAGCGACTTGCCGCCATTCCCGTGGCGGCACCGGCTTACCCCGCTACAACCCGACGCTCCGTGCTCTTGCGCCCTTTTTCCGCTTTGGAGCAGCAGCTCAGGCTGTTCCGCCCGGGAACTGCCGCGACACCAAATTGTAGAGCAACCCAAACAGCCATCCCCCAATCGCGCCGTCCACGAACCCATAGGCGGTTCCGACAATGATCTCGCGGACAGATGCGACGGGATGGTAGCCCGGGTAGATCGAGGCGGCGAGTTGAAGGAACGCCTGCCCGTAGTTCGGCCAGATCGCGTTCGCCGATGCAACCAGTAGAATCGCTCCGCCCCAGAATAAACCAACCGTCAAAGCCAAAGCAGTCAAGTTAAATCGCATGTGTCTCCTCCTATCAGGCCGCTCCTCCCAGAAAACAGACTCCTGAATACCGAGTGTATTTTTCTCGGTTCTTCCTGCGCCAATCCTACGGCGGCGCCAGGTTCGAATCGGCCCACAATCCGAGCTTTCGCTCCCTCGCCGCCTGTTCTGCCGCTGCGTAAACGTCCCGATCCTCCGCCGTCTGCTCATTGGCACAGTCACGATACCACCAAGCAAAGCCCGCCCGCACCTGCTCCAGGTTTACGTCGTGGCCGTCCACGAATACCACGCCGACCAACCGCCCGTAACGATCTTTCTTGCGCCACTCCACAATGACGTTGCGGCGGTAGATCCACCTGGAAAGATATTCCCTTGACCGGCTGGCGTAGGGCTGCCGCTTATCCGGCGCGACAATACCGGCAAGGCGGACGCGATGCTGCTTTCGCTGAGCGTCGAGGACGGTTACGATGCCGCCGTCCGCCACGCCCACAACCCGGCCTTCGAGCGTTTCCGCCCAGGCCGGGGCTAACAGGAGCCCGAGTAACAGCGCCACCGCACATATTGCCATTCTCTTCATCACGTCATCATAAACCTACCCCGCATGTGCGCAATCACCGGAGCTTAGCCCGAGCTCTGCGGGATGCGCAGGGCATCGCGCACCGGACCGTGGCTAACGCGGAAATCCTTCACCAATGCCGCTTCGACGAGCCTTTCGCCGGGGGCGTACGCGGCGGAAACCGCACGCTCGGCCAAGAGCCCGGCGATTCTTATTGACTAGCACCTCCAATAGCCAATAGGAGTCGGTATCTATGTCGGAGCCTCACCGAAGGCACAGTTCGCGCGTCACCATCGTCACATCGTCTCTGCTATCGATGTTCAGGATGGCGTCACGGACGGCCTCGGCGCGCGCTTTCGGGATCACGCGCTGCGCGTTCTCCAGAAACTTCTCTTCGATCGCCGCGCTCGTCAGTGGCCGCTCGGACGATCCGCGGTTCACGTCTTCGCGACGGCTAAGCCGGCGGTCATCTTGAGTGACGATCTCGACTGCGCCGGAATAGTGGCGCGGGAAAGTCGACTCGGGATCGACAGCGTAGTCGACCTTCGCCGCGAGCGCGAGCACCTCCCGATCGCTCAGCGCCGGCGGATCGAGA
>MERG01000101.1:0-1017 GCA_001771985.1 Betaproteobacteria bacterium RIFCSPLOWO2_12_FULL_62_13
GGAATACGCCTCGGAATCGGCGATCGCGCGCGCGATGAGCTTCGTGCCTTCGCCGAACTGGTCGAACTCGAAAACTCCGAGCGGTCCGTTCCAGACGATGGTTCCTGCCTTATTGAGCAGGCTCACCAGCGTCCGGATCGTCTGCGGTCCGAGGTCGAGAATCAGGTCGTCCTCCGCCACGGACTCGGTCGCCTTGGTTTCAGCGCGCGCGGTGGCCGACAACTCCTTGGCGCATACCACATCGACGGGAACCGGCACGGTTCCGCCTTTGGCTTTGATGATTTCGATGATCTTCCTTGCCTCACCGACGAGTTCCGGTTCGGCGAGCGATTTGCCGATCTTGCCGCCGACCGCAAGCATGAAGGTGTTCGCGATGCCGCCACCGAGGATGAGCTTATCCACCTTTTCGGCGAGCGAAGCGAGAATGGTGAGCTTGGTCGATACCTTGGAGCCGCCGACGACCGCGATCAAGGGCCGCGCCGGTTTGTCGAGCGCGCGCGTGAGCGCCTCGATCTCCGCAGCCATCAAAGGCCCGGCGCACGCGATCTTCGCGTACTTGGCGATGCCGTGCGTGGTCGCCTCTGCGCGGTGCGCGGTACCGAACGCGTCGTTCACATAGACGTCGCACAGTGCCGCCATCTTCTGCCCCAATCGATCGTCGTTCTTCTTCTCGCCCTTGTTGAAGCGGCAGTTTTCAAGGAGCACCGCCTGGCCGGCCTCGACCGCTACGCCGTCGAGCCAGTCGCGCTTGAGCGGCACTTCGATGCCGAGAAGCGCGGAAAGATGTCTGGCCACCGGCGCGAGCGAATCGGCGGCACTGAATTCACCTTCCTTGGGCCGCCCCAGATGCGACACCAGCATGAGGCGCGCGCGTTGTGCCAGCGCATGCTTGATGCCGGGGAGCGCGGCGCGGATGCGCGTGTCGTCGGTGATCGCGCCGTCCTTGAGCGGGACATTGAAGTCTTCGCGGATCAGGACCCGCTTCTCACGCAGGTCGAGATCGGTCATTTTGAGCAC
>MERG01000101.1:1186-8368 GCA_001771985.1 Betaproteobacteria bacterium RIFCSPLOWO2_12_FULL_62_13
CGTGACCTTGGTGAGCGTGGCGTCGAAAATGCTCGAAGCCGGATTGTGGTTGAAGTCGACCGAGACCAGGGGTGCCTTGTTGTACTCGAGCACACCCTTCAGTTCGCCTTCGGCGGCCGCCTTCATAACTGCGTTGACTTCGTCGACAGTCGTCGGCCGCGCCGCGGTAAACGTGAGATCCACGATCGAGACGTTGATGGTCGGCACGCGCAACGCGAAACCATCGAGCTTGCCGTTCAGCTCCGGCAGCACCAGCCCGACGGCGGCAGCCGCGCCGGTCTTGGTCGGAATCATGGACATGGTTGCGGCGCGCGCGCGGCGCAAGTCCTCGTGATAGACGTCGGTCAGCACCTGGTCATTGGTGTAGGCGTGCACCGTGGTCATCAGTCCCTGCACCACGCCGATCCCGTCGTGCAGCGCCTTCACCATCGGCGCGAGGCAGTTGGTGGTGCACGAGGCATTGGAAATCACCGTGTGGCCGGCTTTAAGGGTTTTGTGGTTCACGCCGTAAACGATGGTCGCATCGACGTCCTTGCCGCCGGGAGCCGAGAGGATCACTTTCCTGGCGCCGCCCTTGAGATGCGCGGACGCCTTTTCCTTGCTGTTGAAAAGCCCCGTGCACTCGAGCACCACGTCCACGCCCAGTGCGCCCCAAGGCAAATCGGCCGGATTGCGCATCGCCAGCACCTTGATGCGGTCGCCGTTGACCACCATCGACTCCCCATCGACCTCGATCTTGCCGGGGAATCGGCCATGCGCCGTGTCGTAGCGCGTGAGGTGCGCATTGGTTTCGGCATTGCCCAGGTCGTTGACGGCCACAATCTGGATGTCGTGCTGCTTCCCGCCCTCGTAGTGAGCACGCAGGATGTTGCGGCCGATGCGGCCGTAGCCGTTGATTGCCACCTTGATTGCCATGTGTCTTCTCCGAATTAAAGCCAGCGTATCTTAACGTAGCATATCTGCCGGTCGTTCAGTTCCAAAGATAAGCGTACTGACCGGGGCGCGATTTGACCTACATCAAGGCAAGCGGTGGCGAACCGGGCCTTAGAGCACGCTCTTCACCGCGGCGGCGACGTTCTCGGCGGTGAAACCAAAATACTTGAAGAGCTCGCCGCCGGGAGCGGATTCCCCGAAGCGGTCGATGCCGACCACCGTGCCCTCGCTCCCCACGTATTTGCGCCAGAAGTCTGATACGCCGGCCTCCACCGCGACCCGTCGCATACCGCGCGGCAATACGCTCGCGCGATACGCTGCGTCCTGACGGTCGAACACGCTGGTGCTGGGCAGCGAGACCACCCGCACCGCGATGCCTTCGGCCGCCAGCAGCTTCTCGGCGTCGAGGGCGAGTTGCACCTCCGAGCCCGTCGCGATGATCACGCAGCGCGGCACGCCGTTGGCCGCTTCGGAAAGGATGTAGCCGCCGCGCGTGATCGCGGCAACCGTCTCGGCGCTGCGCTTCTGGAACGGCGTGTTCTGGCGCGACAGGATCAGGCTGGTGGGCCCTTCCGTGCGCTCGATCGCCGCCGCCCACGCGACGGCCGTCTCGACGCTATCGCACGGCCGCCACACCTCCATGTTCGGCATCAACCGCAGGCTCGCCGCATGCTCGATCGGCTGATGGGTGGGGCCGTCCTCGCCGAGCCCGATCGAATCGTGGGTAAACACGAAAATCGGGTTGATCTTCATGAGCGCGGCAAGGCGCAAGGCGTTGCGCGCGTAATCGGAGAACACCAGGAAGGTGCCGCCATAGGGCCGCACACCCCCGTGCAGCGCCATGCCGTTCATGATGGCGCACATGGCGAACTCGCGCACGCCGTAATGCAGGTAGTTCCCGCCATTTTTCCGGGTGATCACCTTCGAGCCCGACCACATCGTGAGGTTCGAGCCGGAGAGGTCGGCCGAGCCGCCGACGAGCTCCGGCAACCCCGGCGCCAGTGCTTCGATCGCGTTTTGCGAAGCCTTGCGAGTCGCCACGGTTTCCGCCTTGTCATTCGCCCGCGCTATCACCGCGTCGCGCAACCCCGGCCAGCCCGCCGGCAGCGCCCCCGCCATGCGGCGCTTGAACGCGGCGGCCAGCTCGGGATAAGCCCTGGCGTACGCGGCGAGCTTCTCGTTCCATTGCGCTTCGAGCCGGGCGCCTCGCGCGCGCGCATCCCACCCCGCATAGATATGTGCGGGCAGCTCGAAGGGCGGATATTTCCAGCCGATATTCTCGCGCGTCGCAGCGACTTCGTCCGCCCCGAGCGGCGCGCCGTGCGCGCCGCCGGTATTGGCTTTCCTGGGCGCGCCCTTGGCGATCACGGTCTTGCAGCAGATCAGCGATGGGCGCGCCGTCTCTGCTTGGGCCTGTCTTACAGCCGCGTCAATCGCCGCGAAATCGTGGCCGTCCACGTTCGGAACAACATGCCAGCCATACGCTTCGAATCGCCTGGGCGTGTCATCGCTGAACCAGTGTTCGATCCGGCCCTTCTCGGAATCGATCGAGATGCCGTTGTCGTCGTAGAATGCGATGAGCTTGCCAAGTCTCAGCGTGCCGGCGAGCGAGCACGCTTCGTGCGAGACGCCTTCCATCAGGCAGCCGTCGCCGCAAAATGCGTAGGTGTAGTGGTTGACGATGTCGAGTCCGTCGCGGTTGAACTCCGCGGCGAGCAGGCGCTCCGCAAGCGCCATGCCGACCGCGTTGGCAAGCCCCTGCCCGAGCGGTCCGGTGGTGGTCTCCACGCCCGGCGCAGCGCCGTATTCGGGGTGGCCCGGCGTTTTCGAGTGCAACTGCCGGAAGCGCTTGATCTCCTCCATCGACAAGTCGTAGCCGGTGAGATGCAGCAGCGCGTAGAGCAACATCGAGCCATGCCCGTTCGAGAGCACGAAGCGATCGCGATCGATCCACTTGGGGTTGGCGGGGTTGTGCCGCAGGTGGCGGGTCCACAGCACTTCGGCGATTTCGGCCATGCCCATCGGCATGCCAGGGTGCCCGGAGTTCGCTTTCTGCACGGCGTCCATCGCCAGCGCGCGAACCGCGTTCGTCATTTCGACACGAGGGTCCATCGAAGCTTCCTTGCGGCGGGGGAGGGGTGGGCGGAAAAAGATTAATTATAACCGCTTCCGCGCCCCCTGCCGGCAGCGCACCGGAGCTTCTGCGCCGCTCATTCTTCGGGTTTGCGGTTGAGCCTGATCCCAAGCTGCTTGAGCTTGCGGTAGAGGTGGGTTCGCTCCAGCCCGACGGCCTCGGCGACGCGGCTGATATTGCCGCCTTCCTTGGCGATATGATGCTCGAAATAGACGCGCTCGAAGGTGTCGCGCGCATCGCGCAGCGGCAGGTCGAACGGCAAATCGTAGCCAGCCGCAAAGGCGCCCTGCCGCTGTCGCGGCTGCGGCAGCACGCGGTTCACGTCCTCCAGCGTGATCTGGTCGGCGAGCGCGGTCAGCGCGAGCGTCTGCACCGCGCTCTGCAACTGCGCGAGGTTGCCCGGCCAGTCGTAATTTCTGAGCGCGTTGAGCGCAGCGGTCGAAAACTGCCGCGGCGGCGTATCTTTCGCTTCGATCATGCGCGTCAGCGTCAGGTTGGCGAGGTCGGGCACGTCTTCGCGGTGCTCGCGCAGACTCGGGATGCGGATCGTGGTGACAGCGAGCGCCGCGTAGAGGCGGGCATCGAACGCCCCTTGCGCGACCAGATCAGGCAGCGCGCGGGTCGCGCCGCAGATCACGCGCGCGTTGTAGCGGTCAAGCTTCGGGAGGAGAAGCAGCAGCCCCTTCTGCTCCACTCGATTGAGGTCGGCAACATCGTGCACGAACAATGTGCCTTCGCGCGCCTGACCGAGAAGGTCGAGCGGCGCGTCCGCCAGCGCGGAATTGCTGTCCGGCGTAATCCACGCCGTGTTGCGGTGATGCAGGAAGCGCGCAGCGAGTTCGATGCCGCTGCCCGGCTCGCCCGTGAGCAGAACCGGCGTACGCAGATTGGCGACGCGCTCCATGCGCTGCTTGAGATCCACGATCAGCGGCGCGCGCCCGAGGCTCGCCAGCGACAGCGCCGCTTGCGGCGGCTCCCCGCCTTGGCGAAGCGCGCGGCCGACGGTGGCGAGCAGCTTTTGCAGCGCGATCGGCTTCTCGAGAAAATCGTAGGCGCCGATGCGGGTCGCCTCCACTGCGGTATCGATCGTGCCGTGGCCCGACATCATCACCACCGGCATGGTGAGGAGCCCCGCGCTCGCCCATTCCTTGAGCAGCGTGATGCCGTCGGTATCCGGCATCCAGATGTCGAGCAGCACCAGGTCGGGCCGACTGCGGCTGCGGAACGCGCGGGCTTCGGCTGCGTTTTCCGCGAGCCGCACCCGATAACCTTCGTCGGACAGGATCTCCAATAACAACTCGCGGATGCCGATTTCGTCGTCGACAACGAGGATCTCTTGCATAAAGTGTGCGCTAGTGCCGTTCCAACTGTTTATCGCGAGTTCTCATGGGCTTGATTGTGTGCGGCAGGCGCCCCTTTGCAATCATGAGAAGAAAGCTGAATCGGCGCTAGTTTACACCCGGGCCAGGCGCTGGACTCCCGCCCGTCGCGCCGCTGCCGCGGTGGGAAGCGATACCGTTACACGCGCGCCGTGCGGAACGACGTTCGTAATGGAAACGTCACCGCCGTGCTCTTCGACGATCTTCTTGACGATCACCAGCCCCAGGCCGGTGCCTCCCGGTTTGGTCGTCACATAGGGCTCGAACACGCGCTTCATCAGGTGTTCCGCGAACCCGCTGCCGTTATCGGTGACCGAGAAGTACACCAACTCTCCGATCGCCTCGCTCGCAATGACGATGGTCGGGCTCGCCGTGCCGGCGAGCGCGTCCTGCGCATTCTGCAGCAGGTTGTGGATCACCTGCCGCAACTGCGCCGCGTCGCCGATCACTGGCGGCAGATGGTGGGCGAGATCCAGCCTGATACTTGAACCGAGCGACTCGTAGAGCAAGAGCACCTCGCGCACCAATGCATTGATATCGAGCTCGCGCATCGACGGCTCAGGCGTGCGAGCGTACTGGCTGAAGGCATCGACCATGCGCTTGAGAGCGGCCACCTGGGTGACGATGGTCTGCGTTGAACGCGCCAGCATGTCGGCGTCGTTGCCCGCGAGCTTGGGTGCGAGCTTTACCTGCAGCCGCTCCGCCGAGAGCTGAATCGGGGTCAACGGGTTCTTGATCTCGTGCGCAAGCCGCCGCGCGACCTCGGCCCACGCCGCGTCGCGTTGTGCCTGCAGCAGGTGCGTGATGTCGTCGAACACCACGACTGAGCCCAATTCCGCCCCTTGCGG
Organism: Betaproteobacteria bacterium RIFCSPLOWO2_12_FULL_62_13; assembly: GCA_001771985.1. GTDB lineage: Bacteria > Pseudomonadota > Gammaproteobacteria > Burkholderiales > SG8-41 > DSOT01. The sequence continues at coordinate 6,481 of MERG01000101.1, forward strand.
CAGGCGTGTGCCGCGGAGCAGCAGCACCTGGATTCCACCCTTCACTTCGCGCTCGACCTGCTGCTCCCACTCATCGGAGCCGGCGCGCTCGAAGGCCGCGGCGATCTCGCGGCCGAGCGGCGCGAGCGAAGCATCGCGCTCGCCCCATTGCTGCAGCTTGCAGCCCAGCAACGGCGCGCACTCGAGGCCCAGAATATGCGCTGCGCTCGGGTTGGCGGACCGCAGCCGCAGCCGGTCATCGAAGGCAAGCACGCCGGCCGACAGGTTGGCGAGGATGCTTTCAAGATAAGCCTTGGCGTGCGCGAGTTGCGCCTGATGGCGCTCGGCCTGCGCGCGCGCTTCCGCAAGCTGCAGCGTCATGCTGTTGAAGGACCGCGTGACCATGCCGAGTTCGTCGCGGCTCGCCACCGCCGCACGTTGGCTGAAGTCGCCCTGTGCGACCGCGCGCGTGCCTTCGGCCAGCACGTTGAGCGGCGCGGAGAGCCGGTCCGAAAGCAAGAAGGCGAGCGCGAGCGCGGACAAGAGCGCAAGCAGCAACGTCAGCGTGAGCGTGATGCCGTAGAGGCGCTTCAGCCCGCGCCGCGCCAATGTGAGTTCCTGGTATTCGCGGTAGCCGACCTGCACCGTCTCTGCATCCTGCGCGAGCTGCTTCGGCACCGGCTGCATGAGCTGCAGCATGCGCGTGTCTTCGGCGAGCGAGAGCACGTTGACCGGCGCCAGCACGCGCAGGTGGAGCCCGCGGTCGGGAGTCGATTCGATCGCGCTGTAGCTCTGCTGCATGCGGATCTGGCGCAGCGCGCCGGGTCCCGGCGGCTCGGGCATCAGTCCGACGCTTTCGTTGCCGGAAAACGCAATCACCTTGCCGCGCTGGCTAAAGAGCGTCGCCTCCTGCACGCCCGCCTGCTCGCGCAAAGCGTTGAGCGCCGTCAGATGCTCCGAGGCCGGCCGCACCGAGAGCGCGAGCGCCATCGTGTCGCCTTTCACCGTAAGCTCGCGCAGCATGTTGTCAAGCGCGTTTCGGCCGAGGGCAAGCCCGCCCTCCAGCGCGCGGTCGAGGCGCACCTCGAACCACGACTCGATGCTCTTGGCGAGGAACTGCACCGACACGCCGTAAATCAGCGCGCCGGGCAGCAGCGCCATCAGCGCGAACAGCAGCACCAGCCGCAGCGTGAGCTTGGCGCCGAAAACGCCCGCCCTGAGCTTGCGCCTGAGCGTAAACAGTTGGTAGATGACGAGCGCGGCGAGCATGAGCGCCACGCCGCCGTTGAGCAAGAGCAGCAACGAATAATGCTCGGCAAACAGCGCCGTGTTGGCGCTCGCCGTGGCGAGCAGGTACAGCGCGACCGCGCCGAGGCTCACGCACAGGATCAGCAAATACCTGGTGCGGTTGCCGGGGGGCGCCGCATTGTTCGAAGCCTGCGGCGTCATGGCGTCACCGTCCAGCGATACCAGTCTGAGCTCACATTCCATTCGCGCGAACCGAGCGCGCTCAACTGGAACGGTTTGGGCATCTGCGAAACGTCGAGCCGCAGGCGCAGCGCGGCGGTATAGGCGGTGTCTTTCGTCAGCGCGCCGGGCTCGATTTCTTCGTGCCGGCGCACGCGGCTCATGAATGCGAGCGCGTCGGCAAGCGCGCCGAAGTTCTGGTAGAGACTGCCAACGCCGATGCGGTACTGGCGAGTGAGCGCGTTGTAGGAGAGCCGGTACTGCTGCTGCGCCTCGACGATCTTGTCGTTGAACCAGTACCAGCGCGGGCGGATCAACTCGAATTCCAGGACGAAGTACAGCGAAACGCCCCTGTTGAGCGTTTCCTCGAGCGTCGGGGTGAGCGCGATCGCGAAGTCGGCCTCGAGCACGTAGCTGTCTTCGGCGACCACAAACGAGGCCT
>MERG01000101.1:8402-9184 GCA_001771985.1 Betaproteobacteria bacterium RIFCSPLOWO2_12_FULL_62_13
GGAGGGGGTGGGGATCGGTCCCGGGGAGAATCAGGCGTTGCGCGTCGCGATGGCGCTCCAGAAACTTGGCAACTTGCAAATCGTTTTCCTCGTGGAACACCGAACACGTCGCGTACAGCAATTTACCACCACTCGCCAGCAACTGCCACAGTGCCTCGATCATGCGGGCCTGGGTGCGCACGAATTGCGGGATGTCGGCGGCGCGCCGCAGCCACTTGATGTCGGGGTGACGCCGCACCACACCCGAAGCGGAGCACGGCGCGTCAAGCAGGATGCGGTCGAACGGGCGGCCGTCCCACCAGCCGCCTGGATCGCAGGCGTCGCCGCGCACGACGCGGGCCAAAAGCCCGAGCCGCTTCAGATTGGCGTTTATGCGTTCCAGTCTCGCCGCATCGCTGTCGAGCGCAGTGAGGTCGACCTCCGCAAGTTCCAGGATATGCGCGGTCTTCCCTCCCGGTGCCGCACAGGCATCGAGCACGCGCAGCGCCGGGCGGAGACCAAGCAAGAACGCCCCGCGCTGCGCCGCTGCATCCTGCACCGAGACAAGCCCTTCGGCGAAACCAGGAATGTTCTCGACCGGCCGCGGCCGTTCGAGCACTACCGCGGCTTTGCCGATGGCGCGCGCCGCAATGCCGTTTGCCGCAAGCTGCGCGAGATAGTCGTCGATCGTCGTGCGCCGTCGATTGACACGCAGCGTGAGCGGCGGATGCAGATTGCCGGCGTCGAGAATTGCAGCGTAATGCTCCGGATATTCGCCGCGCAGCTTGTCGATCCACCACTGC
>MERG01000102.1 GCA_001771985.1 Betaproteobacteria bacterium RIFCSPLOWO2_12_FULL_62_13
TGTTAAGCAAGCAGCACGGGCGGCCGCTGCCGGCCGAACTGTTCCCCGCGCTTCGCGTATCGGATGCGTGCCGCAATCACAGGGTCTGCGCCGCCATTTGCCCTACGCGCGCTTTGCAACTCTACGAGAGTGACGATTGCAGCGTGGTTGGCATTGCGTTTGAGGCTGAGGCGTGCATCGCATGCGGCGACTGCACGCGGGCCTGTCCGGAACAGGCGCTCACTCTTCACGCGCAAGGCGATGGCGAGGTCCCGCGCGGCGCGATGATACTGACGCGGTGGACGCTGCGTGAATGTCACGACTGCGGGCACGAATTTGTGGATTCCCGCTTGAGCACTGTTTGTCCGACTTGCCGCAAGACGCGCGAGCTGGCGCGAGCCGCCTTCTCTCGGCTGTTCGGTGCCGATGATGACGAGCTGATGCGGAAAGATTGAACTGACTTGATGCACCTTACCCGAGAGGAACGAGCATGAAGCCCGACATATTGAATAACGTCATCTCACGCCGGCGCTTTCTCCAAGTGAGCGGTCTCACCGGCGCTGCCGCGGCGTCCGGCCTCACGCTGGAGCAGATTACCGGCAATGTGGCGGCCGAGGCCAAGGCGGCAGCGGCTGAGACGAAGACCGTAATCACCAAGAACGTGTGTCATCAATGCCCAGCGCGCTGCGGCATCGATGTCTACACCACTGACGGCCGGGTGCACGCGATTTACGGTTCGCTCGAGAGCCCGATTTCGAACGGCAAGCTGTGTCCGAAAGGCTACCTCGGCGCCTATCTCCTCTACGATCCCGACCGGTTCAAGGGCCCGATGAAGCGGACCAATCCCAAGAAAGGCCGCAACGAAGATCCGAAGTTCGTGCCGATTTCGTGGGATGAGGCGCTCAATACCGTCGCATCCCGCCTTCAGAATCTGCGTGACAAGGGGGAATCGCATCGCTTCGCGCTGCTGGAGGGCCGCGGCTGGGGGGCATCCGACGCCGGATTGCATGGCACGTTCGGGAAGCTCTACGGCTCGCCCAACGTGGCGATCGGGCACTCCGCAACCTGCGCCGACGCGAGCAAGAAGGCGAAGCTCCTCCTGGACGGGAACTACAGCTACAACGCCTACGATTACGCCCACACCAACTACATGCTCATTTTGGGCGCGAACTTCCTCGAGGCCTATCGCCCATACAACACCAATCTTCAGGTATGGGGCCACATCCGCACCAAGAGCCCGAAGACCAAGGTGACAGCGGTGGACGTTCACTGGAACACCACGATCTCGGCTGCGGATCGCGCGCTGGTGATCAAGCCCGGCACGGATGGCGCGCTGGCGCTTGCCATCGCGCACGTGATTCTCACCGAAGGGTTATGGGACCGAAACTTCGCCGGCGACTTCAAGGACGGCGTCAACCGCTTCAAGGCAGGAGCGGCAACGCTCGATCCCGCCGACTTTAACGAGAAGTGGACCAAGGGGCTGATCGAATGGTGGAACGCCGAACTCAAGGACCGCACGCCCAAATGGGCCGCCGGCATTACCACGATCGCCGAGCGCGAGATCGTTGCGGTGGCTCGGGAACTCGCCACGACCAAGCCGGCGATGGTGCTGTTCGAGCGCGGACCCACCGCGCACTCAAACGGCGTCTACAACGGCATGGCGATTCATGCGCTCAACGCCCTGATCGGCTCGATGTACGCCGAAGGCGGCCTGATGAATCAAATGGGCGTGCCGTACGGCAAATTGCCGGTCAAGCCCGATGATTACATGGATGACTATGCCAAGTCAGAGGACCGGAAGAAATATCCACGGGTCGATCTGGTCAAGAAAGACTGGCTCATGGCGAGCAACCAAAGCCAGGCGGTCGCCGCCAACCACCTGGCGGGCAAGCCCTACAAGCTCGATACCATCATGTTCTACATGACCGCGCCCATTTACTCGGCGCCCGAAGCGCGCAAGTGGGAAGAAGCATTGAAGACGCTGTTCGTCATCGACACTTCGCCGTTTCCCGGCGAGATCGCGATGTTCGCCGACCTGGTGCTGCCCGACCACACTTATCTCGAACGGCTGCAGGACGCGCCCATCTACCCGTTCCAGGGCTGGCCGATGACGACGCTCCGCGTGCCGGCAGTCAAGCCGCTCTACGACACCAAGGTCTATGGCGATACCCTGATCGAGATCGGCAAGCGCATCAAAGGGCCAATGGGCGAGTACTACAAGGCGCTCGGCGGCACCGAAAATATCCTCAAGCATCTTGCCAAAGGCTTTGAAGAAAAACCTGGCGACAACGGCGTCAACAGCTTTGAGTCGTGGAAGGAAAAAGGCTGCTGGTTCAAGAAGCCGTATCTGTGGCGCCAGGTGCGCGGCGAATTCTTCGAATGGGACGGCGCCGGCTACAACAAGCCGATGACACCGGAAGAGGTAAAGAAGCGGCTGCTCAAGACGGCCTCCGGCAAGTTCGAGTTCAAGGCGAGCTATCTTGAGAACGAGAAATATGCCGCTTACATCAACAAGCACCTTGGCGTGCCGGTCGAGCGCGTGGGCTTCCCGCAATGGATCGAGCCGAAGTTCTACGGCGGCGGCGACCTGCACTTCATCTCGCCCAAGCTGCCGCTGCAAGCCGAGGGGCGCACCGGGAACCTGCCGCACGCGGCCGCAATCGCGCAGCCGGTGGTGGGCGGCAGGAAAACAGTCTACCTGGAGATCCACCCCCAGACCGCGAAAAAACGCGGCATCGGCGACGGCGACCGGGTTCGCATCAAGTCTTCGGTCGGCAGCATCGAGGCGGTCGCCCGATACTACCAGGGAGTGCGGCCTGATACGGTTGTCTTGCCCAACATCCACGGGCACTGGGCGCAGGGCCGCTGGGCGCGGCAGAACCGGCTGCCCACCGGTAGCGCATCCGAGATCATCGTGAACCAGTCCGAGCCGATCTCGGGACTGGCCGCCTATTACGCCACGAAAGTGACGGTGGAACGGGTTTAGGACACACGGGAGACGAACATGCCAAAGTGGGGAATGGTTATAGACCTCGAGAAGTGCACCGGCTGCCAGGCGTGCACCGCAGCCTGCGCGATGGAAAACAGCCGCCTGCCGGGCGAAAGCTGGCAGGACGTGATCCTCTTCACCGAGGGCGAGTACCCGAGCGTGCAGATCAAGTGGTTCCCGCGGCCGTGCATGCAATGTGAGAATCCATCATGCGTGCACGTGTGCCCGACGCGCGCCACCTATAAGACGGACCAAGGCTTCGTGCTGATCGACTGGGACCGGTGCATCGGCTGCAAGTACTGCATGATCGCCTGTCCGTACGGCGTGCGGTTCTACACGGATGAAAAACCGCTGGCGGCCCCGGATCCAAGGAAGGTCTTCAAGAGCGAGGATGAGCATTCCTGGAACCCGCCGTGGAAAGCTCCGCAAGAGGACTGGAAGCGTGGAGTGGGCATCCAGCCGCGCGGGGTGGTGTCGAAATGCACATTCTGCTATCACCGCGTCAGCAAAGCGCCCAAGGACGTGCCGGACTTGTCCGAGCACGACCCCAAGACGCGTGAGTACACGCCGGCATGTGTGGTGGCCTGCCCGCCCACGGCGCGTTATTTCGGCGACCTCGACAATCCCGACAGCGAGGTCTCCATGATGATCGCCAACAAGAACGGCATACGGTTGCTCGATCAGCTCGGCAACAAGCCGCAGGTGTATTACCTTACGGGCAGCGGCGGCGCCGTGCCGAGCAATCGCGCGATCAAGAAAACGTAACCTGGGAGATGCACGATGAACTTCTTTGCTGAACCGAGAAATTTTGCGGAGGCTGCGCGATACCTGATCGACCTGTGGCGCCGCGAGGGCACGCTGCAATTCCTGCGCCTCTCGCTCACGCTCGGGCGCGAAAAATCCGTGGCGGGCGAGATGTGGAAATATGGTGTGGCCATCGGGCTGCTGAGCTTCGCTTTCGTGGCGTTCATGCTGCTCACCGAAGGTGGCGCCGCCTTCAACACCTCGAGCGATGGAATCAACTGGGGCCTGGCGGTTTCGGTCTATATCTTTTTCGCCCTGACCTCGTCGGGACTGACCTTCATCGCCTCGCTGTCGATGGTGTTCGGGTTCCGCGAGTACTACCCGATCGCCAAGCGCTGCATCTGGCTCGCCATTATCACGCTCGGAGCCGGATTCACCGTGCTCGCGCTCGAGCTCGGACATCCGTTCCGCATGCTCTGGGCGATGCCGGCCGGCATGCAGTATCTCTCGCCGATGTTCTGGATGGCCGTGTTCTATCTCATCGACCTGGTGTTGCTGCTGATCAAGTTCGATCGGTTGTGGCACGACGATTGGCACAGTCCGCTGAGCCACTTCCTCAGCGTCGCCTCGTTTGTCGCGGTGGTGCTGGCGAGCGGCATGCTCGGGCTGGTGTTCGGCTCGATGGTCATGCGCCCCATGTGGTTTGGCTCGTTCACCGCGGTGTACTTCATCCTCACCGCCGCGCTGTCTGGCGCGGCCGCCATCGTGCTTGCGACCTACATGGCCTATGGATTCCGCCACGAAAACATGCCCGAGCCGCTGCGCAGCATGGCCGCTGGGAAAGCGCTGCCCAAGGTGTTCGCCACGCTGACTGGAATCGCGCTGTTCTCGGTCGTGACGCGCATCTGGACCGGACTTTGGAGCAATCTCGATGGGCTGGAAGGCTTCCATGCCCTGGTGCGCTCCCCGGCGTTCCACGTTGAGGTGTGGGTGGGGCTCACACTGCCGTTCGTGCTCATGGTGGCGCCTGCTCTGCAGCGCCAACCGCGCTGGCAGATCACCGCTGGTGCGCTGGTGCTGCTCGGCATGTTCATCGACCGCTACACGTTTCTCGTCACGGGTCAGGCGGTGCCGATGTTCAAGGGCGCCTGGGCGAGTGGTCTGGCGGAATACGCCCCTTCGCTCACCGAGTGGATGATGGCCGTGCTCGGCTTCGCCATCGTGTTCGCCTGCTATGGGCTGGGCGAGAAGCTGTTCCATCTCGCGGGCAATCCCCGGCACGAAGTTCGCGGGAGCGCCGAGCCGAAAGCAGCCTAGCCCGGGCACGCTCCCGGCGGGCGCTCATTGCAATCCACTGGCTGCATTCATGGCGAACCAGACCGATCGCGCGGCATTCTATCTCTGCCTCGCGCGCGCTTTTCTGCCGCCGCAGGATGAGCTGGCCTGCGATGCGATCAAGTCGCATCTCGCGGATGATCTCGCCGAACTTGCCGCCGCTCTGAGCTATCCGGCCGCTCCTGTGCTGCACGAGCTGCGGGAGGCGATCGCTGCGGTTCCTGATCGCCTCACCCTGCTGCAAGCCTACAGCAGGTTGTTTCTGGCGCCCTGGTGGGCCAACATACGGCCAAGCACCCCGGATCGTCGCCAATTTTTCTTCATGGCTGCTGGGCTCACTGACAACGGGGCGACCGGCCGGCATATTTTGCCTGAGGGACCGTAAGTTTCACGTAAGGTGGTTGCCCGATCATTATGTATTGGAGCGGCCTTCCCAGAAACGAAAATCTGGCGCAAGACATTATCTTAGGTTGCCTCTAGCGGCAATCGATCACGGAATCATTTACACGGAGCCTTTTCATGACCAAGTTTCTTTCCGCACTTTTCCTTTTCGTCATGTCTGCTTTTGCGCATGCTGCAGATGTGTCAGCCGATACCCCACCGACCCCCGAGGCGGACCCAACCGCCATAATTGTTTTCGCTATCATTTTCGTGGGCATGATCGCCGGTTTTGCCGGTTTCGTTTGGTGGAAGGAACGGGAACGCAGACGACGGGAAATCGGGCCCTCATGAGCGTGCCGCGGCGCAGCGTTCGTAATATGGGTTGGGTGGAGCGATACCCATCCTGAGGGCCTATCGACTAAGAAAGAATGTCGTCGACCTGCTCCTGACGAAGCAACTCATAAACGAAGTCTTCAAGTTCCGGGCCGAGAGCGTCGCGGGTGGAGATCATACCGATTGGCCGGCCATCCTCCACCACCGGCACATGTCGAAAACCGCCCTCGTACATAATGTGAAGCGCATGCGCGAACGGTTTATCAGGGTGGATCGTCTGCGGGTCGCGAGTCATAACGTCAACGAGCCGGGTGGTTTGCACATCACGCCCCTCCGCGATTACACGAAACAACGCATCACGCTCGGTGAAAACCCCGACGAGCTTACCGTCTTCCACCACCATTACGGCTCCGACGCCGGTCTTTTTCATCAGGCGGGCGGCCTCACTGACAGTCGTTTTCGCCGGAGAACTGACAATTTCCTGCTGCTCGATAATCATTCTGATGGATCGCGGCATGTTGGGCCTCCGGTTGCGGGCTACTTAGAGTGGATTTGACCGACAGGTCTTAAGTTGGACATCGCACCATCAATTTCATTATCTCATGGAATTCCAGCAGGCGGTTTTGCCTAAGGAGTTTGTCGGCGCCAAGCTTGCCCCGGACTGCGATCCGGGATCCGACAAACTCCTAGGCGACAGCAGATGATTTTTCGAGCTCCCGCTGCAGAAACCTCAGCACCTGATCGACCACGTCCTCGGCCAGGCAATCAAACTCGGTCGCATCCTTGATCGACCTCAGCCACGTGAGCTGGCGCTTGGCAAGCTGGCGGGTGGCGGCCACGCCCTTCTCGCGCAGCGTGGCAAGACCGAATTCCCCATCGAGATACTCCCACACCTGCCGATAACCGACGCAGCGCATCGAGGGCATCGTGAGCTCAAGCGCATGCTGCTCGCGCAATTTGCGCAGCTCCGTGATCAAGCCCAGCTCCAGCATGTCCTCGAAGCGCCGCGCGATGCGATCATGCAATGCCTCGCGGTCGCTGGGAATGAGCGCGATTTTGATCGCCGAGTACGGAAAGTAAACGTACTTGGGCCTTTTGAGCAGTTCCGACATTGCCTTGTTGGTGATGTAGTAGACCTCGAGGGCGCGCTGGATGCGCTGGGCGTCGTTGGGTTTGAGCCGCGCCGCGGTTTCCGGGTCCACTCGCGCGAGCTCGCCGTGCAGCGCCGGCCAGCCGGACTCCTCGGCCATGGTGTCGATCACGAGGCGGATCGTCGGATCGGCCTCGGGCAGTTCGTTCAGTCCCTCGGTGAGCGCCTGGAAATAAAGCATGGTGCCGCCGACGAGCAACGGAATGTGGCCGCGCTCGGTGATTTCGCGCATCGCGATGAGCGCGTCGTCACGGAACCGCGCTGCGGAATAGCTTTCGTGCGGATCGATGATGTCGATCAGGTGATGCGGCGCGCGCGCGAGCAGTTCCCGGTCCGGTTTCGCGGTGCCGATGTTCATGTGGCGGTAGATCTGTGCCGAGTCGACGCTCACGATCTCGCACGGGAATTTCTCCGCAATCGCCGCGGAGGCCGCAGTCTTGCCGCTCGCCGTCGGGCCCATCAGCAAGATGGCCGGGGGAAATTTTGGGTGATGGGTAATGGGTGATGAGTGATGAGTAATGGGTGATGGGTGATGCGTGACGGGTGATGGGTGATGGGTGAGGGGTAACGGGTGCTCTGCCGCGGGCACAACCTTGGAGACGGGTTGTGGAGCGCTTGATGCTGAGCGCGCAGAGCGAG
>MERG01000103.1 GCA_001771985.1 Betaproteobacteria bacterium RIFCSPLOWO2_12_FULL_62_13
AACTGGGGAAGAAGCGCGATCTCCTGTAGCGGTACGATGGAACCGTGATAAGCGTCGATTCTCTCGCGCGACAAGATGTCCCACGCCTCCTCGGGCGTGTAACGCCGGCTGGTAAATAGCGTCGATCCCGCCACAAGATTGGTCAGCAAGCCGTGCATGTAACCGGTGCAGTGAAAGAAAGGCCCGACGGTATAGAAGCGCTGGTCAGGCCCCAGATCCTGGCGCTCGGCCACCGCGCAGGCCAACCTGATCGTGCCTTCGTGGCCCAGCATCACTCCTTTCGGCGCCGATGTGGTCCCCGATGTGGAAAGGATGACAGCCGCCCCGGCTAATTCCTTGTATTCACCATCCTTCATGCGCGCAACGAGGTCCGCAGCCGGCGGCAATGCAGCCGACTTCGCGAAGTCTTTCAGCGATTCGTTCCAGTCGATCGTCCCAGCGTATTTCCGTCCGTCATCCGATAGAACCATGATCGTCGGTGCAGCGATGCCTCCCTCCGCAAACGCAGCAAGGACAGACGCAATGCTTTCAACGGCCTCGACCTTCCCGAAAAAGCGCTCCTCGACGATCCATATCCTGGGACGCGTCAATGTGAGTAGATGCGCGACTTCGCGCGGAGAAAGCCGCGTATTCACTCCGACGGCGACCGCGCCGCATCGCGCGGTTCCGTACGCGGCCACCACCCAATCCACCCGGTTGGTCATCCAGATCCCGACGCGGTCTCCGGGGAGAACACCGAGCGCCGCGAGCGCGCGCCCGAACGCGTCGGCGCGATTGCACAATTGCCGGAACGTCGCTACTTCGTCGCGACGTCCAACGATCAGGAACTCCCTGTCGCCATATCTCTCCGCGGCTCCGGCAAGAACATCGAATAAATTCCGGCCTGACATACCAAACCTGCTGATTGACATGGGCTCGGCCCGTTACACCTTTGGGTCGGAGCCGGCGTGTAACAGTTCAGTGGTACTGACACGCCCTAAATGGAACGATCATCCGTATCGTCTTGTTGGGATATGGCCGGCTCTGGCCGTGCGCCATAGGCACCAAAAGCACCCCTAGCGTCAAAATACTTGTAATGCCCCGAATCATCGTTCTCATAAATGCTTCTCCTGATATTTCACCACATGTAACATGACTTGATGCTCACGCCACGCATATACGATTAACGACGCCGTGACAGTGTGCGGGTGCCCGGAGTCCTTCGGCTCGCCATTGACCTGGACATCAGGTTCTATTGCTTACCCGGGTCGATGCGCCCATCGACGGTCGTATCGTTTTCAATCATCGCCTCGATGACCGCCTCGTCATAACCGATCTCGCGCAGGATCTCGACGCTGTGTTGGCCGATTTTGGGAGCGTGCAGGAAATCCACGCGGTTGCCGAATGAGCTCTTGTTGGGCAGCGCCATATTGACGATCCTGCGTTCGGTGGGATGGTCCACCTTCTGGAAGAACCCGACATCTTTCAAATGCGGGTCCTCCATCAATGAATCGAGCGTGTGGTAAGGCAATGCGGGGATGTCCAGTGTGTCAAAAAGTTCAAGCCACTCGCGCGTGGTTTTCTGTTTCAGCGCGTCGTTGCGAATGACGTAGAGTTCGGTGACGTTCGCAAATCGAGCCGTGACGCTGTTGAACCGCGGGTCGGTCTTGAGCTCCGGCCGGCCGATCGCATCGAACAGCGCAAACGCCTGGGCATTGGTGTTGGCCGTAATACATATCCAGCCGTCTTTGGTCGGCACCGGCCTGTTGCCCGGTTCGAGAACCCGCGGGTCTCCCGTGGTCCCCAGCGGGGGGTCGAACGTCTTCAGGTACATGTGCTCCTCGAGCACGAACTTGGCCATGTTCTCGAACATGGGGATCTCGATAGCGGCCCCTTCGCCCGTCCGGTAGCGGTTCACGAGTGCCAACAAGATCATTTGCACCGCGATTGCACCGACCGTGCGATCGGCCATGACGATGGGGATGTAGCGCGGCTCACCCATGACGCGATGATGCAGCGCCGCCACGCCCGATCCGCCCTGAATGATCGTGTCGTAGGCGGGCTTTTCGCGGTAGCGGCCGCCGCGGCCGAAACCGAATAATCCGCAGTAGATGATCCTGGGGTTGACCGCGCGCACCTCATCGTACGAAAGCTTCAACCGTTCCATCGCAGACGGACGAACGTTCCACAAAAACACATCGGCGCGCGCGACCAGCCTGAGCAGCGCCTCTCGCCCGGCGGGCTGCTTCAGGTCGAGCACGATGGAGCGCTTGTTGCGGTTGAGATGCAGGAATTTCGACGACATCCTGGGGGTGACCGCACGCCCGTTAAGATCGCGCAAGATATCGCCGGCTGGGGTCTCGACCTTGATCACCTCGGCGCCGTAATCGCCCAAGGTCTGAGTCGCCATCGGCCCGACCACAACCGCGGTGAGGTCGACAATGCGGACGCCGTCGAGTGGACCTCCTGCCATGCTCATTCCACTTTCCCGGCGATTCGCACGCCGGCCATACCTGTCGGCGTTTTCTGGATCCCGGATCGTGCTTGCCCGGCGTACGCCTGGCCGCAGGTCCGGAATGACGCACGCACTGTCGTCATGCATCACCTTAATCGACGTCCGATTCGCGCTGACCAATCCACTGCTTTAGATGTTCAATGTCCAGTGCCACTTTAACGCCCCGCCTCCGCTTTGATGCCTGCTTCCTTGATCAGCTTGCCGAATTTGGCGAGTTCCGATTTCAGATAATCGCGAAACTCCTCCGGCTTGCCGCCGGTGGTGGTGGAGCCCCCCGCCGCGAAGCGCTCCTTAATGTCGGGCATTTGCAGGACGGCGTTGAGTTCCTTGTTCAGCCGTTCGATGATCGCCCGCGGGGTGCGCGCGGGCACGCCCATCGCAGTCCAGGTGGAGCTCTCATAGCCGGGGACGCCGGCTTCGGCGACCGTTGGCAGGTCGGGCAGCGCTGCTTCGCGCTTGCCGCCGGTTGTGGCGAGAGCGCGCACCTTGCCGGATTTGATGTGCGGTATGGTCACGATCATGCTGTTGAACATCACGTGAATACGGCCGGCCATGAGATCGGTCAGCGCCGCCGCCGGGCCTTTGTACGGCACGTGCGTCAATTTGATTTTCGTCATGAAGGCGAACAATTCAGCGGAAATATGAAAGAAACCACCCACTCCCGCTGACCCGTAGTTGAGCTCGCCGGGCTTCTGTCTGACCAGCGCGATGAGGTCCTTCACGGTCTTTGCCGGAAGGGAAGGATGGATGACCAACACGCCGGGCGTGGTCGCAACGTGGATGATGGGGGCGAAGTCTTTCACGGGGTCGTATGGGAGCTTGCTGTAGAGATGCGGGTGCACGGCCCACGGACCGACAACGGCGATAACGATGGTGTAGCCGTCGGCGGGTGCGCGCGCGACAATCTCCATGCCGATGATGCCTTGGGCGCCGCCGCGGTTATCGGTCACGACCGGCTGGCCGAACCGCTGCGCGAGCTTCTCGGCCAGCATGCGTCCCTGGATGTCGGTTGTACCGCCCGGAGGGAACGGTACCACGAGCCGGATCGGCTTGGTCGGATAGGCGGGTGCTTTGGGCGCTGCCTGCGCGCTTGCTGCGGCGGGGAAGCCCGCGGCGGCGAGCACGAGCAGCGATTGCAGTAACGCTTGTTTCATGAGTGGTCGAGCTCCTGCGCTGTGGGTGTGAAGATACGGTTGGCCGTCTCGATCTGGCTCGGGTGGATCACCTGCTTGCCGCGATAGCCGAGCATGCGCGCCGCCTCGCAGCATTTCCGCAAACCCTCCGGATCGCGGATATTCGCGTAAACGCCGTCCAGCACATGCTCCACGCCGGCCGCGCGCGCGGCGAGCAGGACGCGGGAGCGTATGTGGTAGAGCATTGGATTGCCCTCGGCCATCGTGGTGTAGCCCAGGTCGGTCTGGAGGTCGGCGTCCTGGGCGGTCCCGGGCATGACCGATTGGATCCGGGGCGAGGCCGACACGATCTCGTAGGCGAACCAGACGCCTTTCGCAGACTCCAGCGTCGGTCCGATGCCAATCGAACCCTGCGCGAGGCCGCGCTTGCTCTCGAGCTCGGTCAGCATCGCATCCACGGTGCGGATATCCTCCGCCGACTCGGCTTTCGGGAGCTTGATTCCGGCGAGGCCGTCAATGGCGATCGCTTCGAGGTCTTCCCGCAGCATGCCGGTCTGCACGGCATTGACCCGCACGTAAAGGGTGCTGTTTGTCTTGTGCCTCTCGATGAACTCCCGCGCCAGCGCGCGCGCCTTGGGCTTCTCCGCAACAGGAACGGAATCTTCGAGGTCAAAGACGAGGGCATCGGCGCCGTAAGACGGCGCCTTTGCCAGCATGTCAGCCCGATTGGCCGGCATGATCAACTGGCTGCGCGGGCCGCTCATCGTCCCCCCGATCTCCTGCCGCCTCATCACCCATTACCGATTCTTCAGATCACGACGCGGCGCCGCAGATCGGCGATTTGCCCGTCGCTGTAGCCGAGTTCGCGCATCACTTCGTCGGTATGCTCGCCGCGCTCGGGTGTGGCGCTGCGGATTTCGCTCGGCGTGCGTGTAAGCCCGAACGGCTGGCCGACCAGCTCGATGTCGCCGAGCACGGGGTGCTTGACCGGCACCGCCATGCCGAGGTGTTTGACCTGCGGATCGGCGAACACTTCGTTCATCTTGTAGATCGGGCCGCTCGCGACGCTGCCTTTGTCGAATATTTCAACCCACTCGCGAGTGGTCTTGCGGCGCGTGAACTCGGCAATGTCCTTGTGGCACTGTGCCCGGTGCTGAGAACGCAGCGCACCGTCCGCATACTCGGGCCTGGCAAGCAGCTCCTCGGCGCCCAACGCCTTGCACAGACGTTCCCACATGAGCTGCGCGGCAGCAGAGATGTTGATGTAGCCGTCGGCGGTCGGGAACACCCCGATCGGAATCTTGGTCGGGTGATCATTGCCGGCCTGCGGCGGCACGTCCCTGGCTACGAGCCAGCGCGCGGCCTGGAAGTCGAGCATCGCGATCATCGCCTGGAGCAGTGACACCTGCACCCACTGCCCTTCGCCCGAAACCTCGCGCTCGAGCAGCGCTGTCAGTATTCCCATCGCGCAGTAAATGCCGGCGCTCGAATCGGAAATCGCGATGCCGGCGCGCACCGGCCCCTGGCCAGGCAGGCCGGTTATCGCCATCAAACCGCCCATGCCCTGCACGATATGATCAAAACCCGGGCGCTTGGCATACGGCCCGTCCTGCCCGAAACCTGAAATGCTTGCGTAAACCAGCCGTGGATTGGTTTGCTTCAGCGTTTCGTAATCGATGCCGAGACGGAACTTCACATCCGGCCGGAAATTCTCCACGAGAACGTCGGCGCGATCGGCGATCCTGCGGAAAACGGCCATGCCGTCCGGATCCTTGAGGTTAAGCGTGATGCAGCGCTTGTTGCGATGCAGATTCTGAAAGTCAGGGTCGTGGCGGTCGCCGTCCCAGCCATCGCTCAGCTCCAGCCCCACCGGGGATTCAATCTTGATCACCTCGGCGCCCCAGTCGGCGAGCTGGCGCACGCAGGTCGGGCCGGAGCGCACGCGGGTCAAGTCAACCACGGTGAACCGGGACAACGGTCCGCGACGAGCTGGAATGCCTGACACAGGTGTTTCGCCTTCAACCGGGATCTGGCCAACGCTTGCCATCAGCGCATCTCACGAGGTCAACCGATCGTCGCGCCTGTCATCTCGATGAGCTTCTTGTATTTCTCGTAGCCGGACTTCAGACGCCGTGCAAACTCGTCAGGCGTCGTGTAGAGCGGGTCGGCCGTCAGATTGTCGAGTTTGGCCGCCACTCCGGGATCGGCGAGCACCTTCTTGAGATCCGCGTTGAGCTTGTCGACGATCGGCTTGGGGGTTCCCGCGGGAACGAATGCGCCGACCCATGCGGTGAATTCATAGCCGGGAATGGTTTCCCCGATCGCCGGAACATCCGGAAACTGCTTGACCCGCTTCTCCGAGGTCACTGCCAGCGGTCGCACCCGCTTTGTCTTTATGTGCGAGAGGACCGGGCCGATAATGGAGATGATCGCCTGGGTTTCCCCGGAGATAGTCGCGGTCATGGAGGGACTGCCGCCCCTGTACGGCACGTGCACCATCTTCATCCCCGCCATCGAGATGAGCTGGGCCATCATCAAATGCCCGCCGCTGCCGCTGCCGGCGGATCCATAGAGAATCTGGCCGGGCCGTTTCTTTGCCAGCGCGATCAAATCCCTGACCGAATACACCGGCATCGACGGATGCACCATCAGTATACCCACCTGTCGGATGAGCATGGTCACGCCGATGAAATCATTGAGCGTATCATAGGGCAGGTTCTTGTACAGGAATGCGTTGGCAAGGTGGGAGGCAGACTGCACCATGATGGTGTAGCCGTCAGACGGGCTTTTTGCCACAACATCGGCGCCGATGCTGCCCGCCGCCCCTCCCCGGTTCTCGATCACGAACTGCTGCCGGGCCAGTTCCGACATCTTCTGAAACACAATGCGGGCCGTGACATCGTTGGAGCCCCCCGGAGGGTACACGACGATCACGCGCACCGGTTTCTCTGGATAAGTCTGCGCAAGCGCGACTGACGGACAGAACAATACAGCAAGCAATACCCCAACTGTGACGCGGCAGCATCGTTTCATGATTTGTCTCCTCGCTCGGTTCCCAGGCGTGGCAGCCGCTCTGTATGAGAAAAAGCAGGCCGCTATTCGCCCGTTTCTTGTGTGTCAGGAAACCAGCCCGACAATCTCGCTGACATCCTCTACGTCTTCCAGCTTATCGACCATTGCGATGACCTTTTCCACATTGGACTCGGACAGGGGACGTGCCGAGTAGGCGGCACATTCCCTGAACTTCTCCGTCAGGTCATCCTTGCTTATCGGCCTTTCCGGGTGACCGTACCTGCCCCCTTGCTGTTCCCCGTAAAGCGTCCGCCCATTCCTCAAAGCTATTTCTATCTTTGCCGGGCAATACCCCGTTCCATATTTCAGGTCACACGCTTCGTCAAACCGGTAGCCCACTTTGTTTGAAATGCCGAGAATCTCCGGATCTTTGAGGCCTTGGCTCGTGAAGTGCTCTATTCGGGGCTTCCCTTTGGCAATGGCGGTAGCCACTGTGAACGGCAGGCTGTACTGGGCTTCAGCCATCAACCTGGGATTACGTCTTACCTCCAAAGGTTCGCATAGAAGTTGCGAAATCGGCCCGACAAGAACGGTGATCGACTCGATATCCGCAGGACGGAGTTCATGTTCGTTCACCATTTTCAAAACCAGCTCGATGCGCGAGTGGGTGAAACCACAGCAGGGGTATATGTAGAAGCCGACGCTTTCAAAGCTCTTCCCCAAGCCGTTGGTTAGTGCAGTTGGGTCATACACGCCCTGGAAGAAGACATTGTAGAACCCGTTCTGACCTTGAAGGCTCTCTTTAGGTCCGGCGATGCCCTTCTGCGCCATGAGCGCCGCCAGGACGCCCGAGTGTGCCGGGTAGGACGGATATATTCCCTTATCGGCGCCAACACCGAC
>MERG01000104.1 GCA_001771985.1 Betaproteobacteria bacterium RIFCSPLOWO2_12_FULL_62_13
TATCTCAAGGCTGCCGAGCGCCTGGAAGACCATTAGCAGCGACAGTTCCTTGCGCAGGATCCCGAAGAGGATGGGCACGCCGAGCACGAGCGGAATCATGTACGGCACCACAATGCCCACAAGTCCCATCAGGCTATCGGCCACCGCGCGCCCGATCACGCCCTCCGTCGATTGCGGCTGCCACGGTCACTGCGAACACCTCCGCGATCCCGTGCCCCATCACTGCCGCGGTGGGCACGACCGGGACACCCAGGCGCCGCGCGAGCACCTTGCTGCCGATGTGCAGTCCCTTGTCGCGCGCTTCGTCCATCTTGTTCAGAGCGACGACGACGGGACGGCCGAGCTGCAGCAGCTCCAGGGTGAGCTCGAGGTGACGCTCGAGCGCCGTGGCATCGACCACTTGCAGTATGACGTCAGGCGCCGAAAAGGGCGCCGGCGGGCCTTCGGGTTCGTGCGCGGAAACGGGCAGCCGTTCGTCACCCCACAGGAGGTACTTGAGCGCGGCCCCGTCCTCGGGCTCCGGATCGCGCAACGAGCGCAGGCTCGGCAAATCGATCACGCGCGCCTCGTCGAGCCCGATTTCGACCGCACACTCGTCGTATGCGGACCGCGTGCCTGCCAGCGCACCGGTTTGCACCGCTGTGCTCGCTACCGCGCGGAAGAACGTGCTCTTGCCGCAGCCGGGCATCCCTACGAGCGCAATGCGCAACCTGCGCTCGCCGCGGAAAAGCCGGCGGGGAACGGGAACCGTGGCGGTATGGACGGATCGCTTCATCAGGGTCGCCGCCACCCGCCAAGGCGGGATGGACACGACGAATTTTAGCGGTTATCCGCGCAATTTGGCCCACCGCACACGGGCCCGGCGGTGCGGCCTGCCCACTGCCGCCAATCATACTGCCGGCTTAGGTCGGGCCGATTATAATGCGCAGAGCGGCGCTGGCCTGTGGGCCGCCGTCTGCACAGAATGCGAGGAGGTGGATATGAAATTTACCACAGCACTCGCCGCGATCCTCGCGGTGGCAGCCGCAACACCGGCCGCGGGGGCGCAAAGCGCGTCGGCCACAGCGAGTTACCCCACGAGACCGATCCGCCTGGTCATCACTTATCCGCCCGGCGGCAACACCGATCTCGTCGGACGCGCCGTCGCGCTAAGGCTCACGGAAGCCTGGGGGCAACAGGTCGTGGTCGATAACCGCGGCGGGGCGGGTGGCGTGCTGGGCACGCTGATCGCGAAACAGGCGCCGGCCGACGGCTACACGCTTCTGCTCGGGACCTCAGCGGGTATGGTTCTCAACCCGTTGCTGATGAACAAGCTCGCTTACGATGCGTTCCAGGACTTCGCTCCGGTGAGCCTGGTGATCGTCAACCCGCAGGTCCTGGCCGCACATCCGGCGCTGCCGGCGGGTAATGTGCGGGAGTTCATCGCGCTCGCCAAAGCAAAGCCGGGGCAGCTCAACTTCGGCTCGAGCGGCGTCGGCACACCCAATCACCTCGGCGGCGAGATGCTGAAGGCGATGGCGGGGATTGATATGGTGCACGTGCCCTACAAGGGCGGCGCCGCCTCGATCGCCGATCTCATCGGGGGCCAGGTGCAGCTCGTGTTCAGTAGCGCGCCCTCGGTCGTGCCGCACGTACGTGGCGGCAGGCTCAAGGCGCTCGCGGTGGGCAGCGCGAAACGCACGCCGGCGCTTCCGAACGTGCCAACGGTTGCTGAATCCGGGGTTCCGGGCTACGAGTACACGACGTGGTACGGCATCTTCGCGCCGGTGAAAACCCCGGCGCCGATCGTCTCCAGGCTCAATGGGGAAATCGTGCGCATTATTGCCGCGCCGGAGATGCTCCAGCGTTTCCAGAGCCAGGGCGGCGACCCCGCGAGCAGCACGCCGGCCGCGCTCACGGCCTACATGCGGGAAGAGATGGCGCGCTGGACGCGAGTCATCAAGACGGCCGGCATCAGGATCGAATGACGGAACGGAAGTAACTGCGGGATAGAGAAGAACCAGATTAATCGATTACTACGTCGAGTTGGCCACGCACGTCGCGTCCCTTCTCGTCCTTCTCGAACGCCATCAGGAATACACACTTCCCATCGCTGCGTTCGGCCCACAGCCGTCCAACTTGATCTTTCTCGATTTCGCTCGGCACGGTGCGCAGGTGTTCGCCCTTATACTCGATGACAAGGATGCGTCCGTCCGTAAGTTCGCAAATAAAATCCGGGAAGAATTTTCCTCGTGACGTCGGTAGCCAGAACGCACCCGCCACGTCGCGCTCGAGGTTGCGCACCCAGTGTTTCACTTTCGGATGTGCGTCGATGACGGTAGCGCACTTGAATTCTTCGGTGCCGTCCTCAAGTTTCGCAACGACCGGGTAGAAGTGCCGTCGCCAGTCCCACTTGCCGCGGTAACGGTCAGTGGCGGAAACCGCGTAAGTTCCGGGTTGAAACGCAAAACTCCGCTCTGGGACGGCGGTGACCTCCCATCCTCCATCCAGCACAAGTTGCTTGAATTGGCGACCCGCCGCCGCCGCGCGCAACTCCTCGATGCGTGCGTCGATGCGCTGCGCCAACTGATAGCGGGCACGGGCCAGAGACGACAGCGAAATATGCTGTTCATGCATCAGATGCGAGACAACCGCTTTCAGGTAAGCCCGCAAGTGCGACTGCACGATGTCCGGCTGGCGCGCCTCGTGGTCCAGCCAGCGCACCAGATCGTCCTCGGTCACGCTGGTACTCAGCGCGCCAAGTTCAAGTTGTCCGGCATCAGCCTGACCGATCTTGACCTTCGCCCCGTCGAGATAAACCTCGAAGGCGTGCGCCTGCTCGACGATCTGAAAACCCGACAGCGTCACCTTGTCCGCGAGCAGATCGAGATCGACATCTTCCAGTACCGCTTCGCGTTCGACCAGCTCCAGCTCGCCTTGGCTCCGGTAGCAAAGGTAGGGTACCAGCGCGAATGCTACGCCGCGTGAAACCGGCGCGGTTTGCGCCGCGATGAGCGCATTGTGTTGCTCGATCGCACGTTCCACCTTTTCCCTGTTCGCGGCGCCGCGCTGCGCGGCAACAAGGCGCTCGGCGAGCGAGTCGCTCACGTGGCCGGTCACGACGACGTGCGTTCCTTTGTCGGTCGTTTCGACGCGCACGTTGTCCAGCGCGGGCAAATCGATCTTGCCGGGCACATCGATCGGCAATTCGGGCAACGCGGGCATCGTGAACAGCGGGCCGTCATCCACACCGGGCAGCGGCGACTGGGGGGCGATCATTGACGCCAGGTCGAGCGCCTCGAATCCCATGCCCTGAATCAACCGATCCGCCAGCGCGCTCGCGGCTTCTCCGAAGCGCGGCTCTGAAACGTGCGCATAAGCCTTGTTGAGCCCATCACGCGTACGGCGTCTGGCGTAAGGCATGCGCAAGACGCGGCCCAAAAGCTGTTCGACTGCTGTTGCGGAGCGCACCGGCTGCACCGAGCACAGCACATAGGCGAATGGGCAATCCCACCCCTCACGCAATGCCTGCACGGTGATGATGAAGCGAATCGGGCAATCACGCGCACTGAGATCAATGCCTTCGAGTTCGCGCCTGTCGCCGGTCGCGACAGCAACCTGTTCCGCCGGAATGTGCAGTTCCTCAATCAAATGCCGGCGCAGCGCCTGCACATTCACGCGCTCGGGCGCATTCTGCGCCTGGAACAAAACGATCGGCCGGATGTAGTCGGCTTCCTTCTGCGCCTCGGCTTCCAGCTTGCGTTGCGTCTGCACCGCGTCAAATACTGCCGCGTCCCACCCCTGGGGATGCTCCATCAGCACGATCGGTAACTTGATCATGTCCTCGGCTGCGAGTTCCTGCGCCGAGACGTGGTAAAGCACGTTGGTTTTCTTCGGAATCGGTGTCGCAGTTAACTCCAGGATCACCGCTGGATCGAGCCGCTTCAATGCCTCGAAGCTTCGCTCTGTCTTGGTGTTGTGTGCCTCGTCAACAATGACGATCGGCCGCTGTAGCGCGAGCCAGTTTGCAAGCGAATATTTCGGCTGTCCGATAAAGCCCTTCAACGGCGATTCCGCATCTGTCGCATCCGCCGCGCTCACCAGCGCATCAGGAATCTCGCGCAGCATGGCAAGTCGTTGCGTGGACAACCCGCGAAAATGCGGCTCGAACGCCTCGCTGAACGCATACACGTTGCGCAGCCCCGTTTCCTCGATGCGGAATGCCTGGATCGTCGCCACCACAATGACGGCCTGCCGGCCCCAGTCGTGCGGTGATACGGTGGCAACGTTCTCCAGATCACACACCTGGAACCGCTGGCCGTAGGCTTCCTCCAGCGCCGCACGGTATGGGTGTCCCGGCGTTTGCAGCGCATTCAATGTCTGGCTGCGAATCGTGTCCGAAGGCGTCAGCCACAAGGCGGCTGGTGCGTCGCTGTCCTGCCACTCCTTCGCCATGCGCACGATGGCGTGCGAGGCGAGCAGCGTCTTGCCGCCGCCGGTGGGGATGCGCAGGCACACGCACGGCACGTCCCCGAACGGCTCGCTTCGGTAACCGTAGCCGTTCTCCTCGAACGCCGCCTTCGCGCCGCGCATGCGCGCATTGCGCAGAAAGCCGCTCAGCGTTTCGAGCGCGGCACGTTGGTAATCCTTGAGGACGAACATCAAGACATACCTTCATTCCCGCGCAACACTTCCAACTCGCGCCGGATTTCCGCCTCCAACTCCTTCTCCGTCGGCAGATGAAGCTTGTAACGGCTGGCGAAGATTTTCCTCTGCTGGTCGGGACCGAGGGTATATCTGACCACCGCATCATTCTTGTCCGTGCAGAGAATCAGGCCCAGAGTCGGATTGTCGCCCTGACTACGCAGCTCCCGGTCATAGTAATTCACATAGAGCTGAAGCTGACCGAGATCCTGGTGGGTCAGCTTGCCGACTTTGAGGTCGATCAGCACGTGGCACTTCAGGATCGTATGGTAGAAGACCAGATCGATGTAGAAATGGTCGCCGTCGAGCGTGATGCGCTTCTGACGCGCGACAAACGCGAAGCCCTTGCCGAGTTCGAGCAGAAAGTCTTGCAGATTATTGATGAGGGCTTCCTCGATCCGGGATTCGACCAACCGGGGCGATTCCGGTAATCCGAGGAACTCGATCACCATCGGGTCCTTGAAAACGTCCACAGGCTGCTGGATTTCCTGACCTTTCGTGGCCAGCTTGAGCAACCCGGTCTTGTCTCTGCTCTTGGCTAACCGCTCGTACAGGAGGCTGTTGATCTGCCGCTCCAATTCGCGCGCTGACCAATTGTTCTTGAGCGCCTCGATTTCGTAGAACGCTCGAGCCTCTCGCTTGTCCACCCGCAAAAGCGTGCGATAGTGCGTCCATGAAAAATGGGGATGCAATACACCGGGCTGCCATTTCGCTGAAGCTGGAGCGGGAATCAACGAGGCGACATCCGAGCTTTGGTTATCCCGCGAGTGACTGATCCGGGATTGGCTACGCGCTGCGTAGCCTTTTTCGGGACCCGCTGATGGCACGCGTCTTGGAAAAAGGCTACGCACCGCGTGATTTTTTTCCAGGTCGGCAAGGCCAGGGTAGCCGATGTAAAACTGCTTAAATAGTTTAAGGTTCACTAGCCCGTAGCCTGGCCCATATTCCGCAGCCAGCCTGGCGGCTAGCTCTTTCATCAGCCTCTCGCCATAGCCAGCTCGCCGCTTTCCTTTCTGCTCCTCTTCCACGATCTCCCGGCCGATGAGCCAATTCGCAACAACCTGAGCGGTGTTGACTGAACGCGCCACACCCGCCCGGGCCGATTCGAGTATCCGCCGGATGCGGTCGTAAAGTTTCGGCTCTCTGGCGAACGCCATCATGGCTCTCAGGGACCCGCGAGTTTCACTTTGCTCTCACGTCGTACGGGATATGCTTGAACGTCACGCCGGCCGCCTTGAGCCGCCCTGAACCGAGCCGGCAACTCTCGCCGTAAATCACCTTCGTCCCCTCGTGCGGAAACCGTTTGTCTATCCTGTTCAACACCGCAGCGGTTAGCACGTTGCCGCCGTCGGGTCGCTTGTCGCCGAGAATGCCGTTGAAAAGCAGGTAATACGCCGTGCCGTTCCGCTTTCCGAGTAATGGCGATCTGAATTCTCCGTCGGAGGGAACACCGGTCTCCTGTAACCAGATAAAACTCGCGAGTGTTGCAAAACGCACCTTCGGGTTAATTGCCCCACGTTCGTCAAAGATCGTCTCACCGAGCTTGGCGAACTTGAATCCGCCGCCACCCTTCCAGCCAACAGCTTCCGATATCCCGCCTTGTTCGCCCTCGATCACTTTTTTCAAGCGTGGCAGGCAGTGCGTCACCGCATGCTCGCCCATTTCGATGCCGATGTAGCGGCGGCCCATTTTGTGCGCGACGGCCACAGTCGTACCAGAGCCAAGAAAGCTGTCGACAACCAAGTCGCTCTTGTTGGTCGCGATTTGCAGCACCCTCTGGATTAGGCGCTCTGGTTTCGGTGTCTCGAACGGGTCACTATCCGCGAACAACGAGAGTATTTCCTTCTTCGATTCCTCGGTGTCTCCGACTTCGCTCGCAAACCACAGAGTCATTGGCACAAGTCCCTTCTCATTCTCTCGAAATTGCTTAACACGTGGTCGTCCTGCCCCATCCTTTGGAAAATAAATCCTCTTTTCCGCTACAAGCTTCAGATACTCTGGCTCCGTTGCTGCCCAGCACCTTCCCCGTGGTGGATCGTGTGGCGCCCCATTCGGCGCGAATATTCGATACATTTGGTTAGGACGAAACCCTTGTGCTGAAAACGGGATCGACCGCCACGGCCCGCGCGGGTCATTGTCAGGATTTGAGTACCCTTTTCCCGTTGCCGACAGCAAATTCCGGAATTCTTTCCATTGTTGCGCCTCGACCTTCGCATACGCAAGAATTTCATCGTGTGACGATCCTATCGCTGCCCGGTTTTCCCGCGACGTTCGCTTCTGCCAAATGATTTCGGCCAGGAAAAAACGCCGACCAAATACCTCATCCATCAACACCTTCAGATAATGCCCCTCATTGTCGTCGATGGACACCCAGATCGAGCCGTTGTCTGCGAGCAGTTCCCGCAGCAGTACCAGCCGCGGATGCATCATCGACAACCACTGGCTGTGCTCTAAGTTGTCGTCGTAGTGCTCGAACGCGCTTTTGGTGTTGTATGGCGGGTCGATGTAGATGCACTTCACGCGCCCGCGATAGAAGGGCAGCAGCGCCTTGAGCGCTTCAAGATTGTCGCCCTGAATGAGGAGATTTCCCGCAGAGGCATTCCCATGACTGCTGACTTGCTCCAGCAGCCGATACGGCACCTCGTCGGCTCGCCGCATGGCGTGCTCCCGATCCAGCCAGTCAAGTGTCGGCATAGCGCCCTACGCTAGAAACTGGGGAGCTTTGCTCACGCGCGCTCCAGTGAAATCTTCACTCGCTTGCCCAGCGCCCCCGCTGCCTTTACGAGCGTAGTCAGGGTCGTGGAGGGATTCTCCGGGTTGAGCAGGCGGTCGAGTTGCGCGCGGGTGGTGCCCATGCGCCTAGCCATGGCGGTCTTCGTGAGCCGCGCTTTCTTCATGTTCTGCTTCAACTGGAAAGCAAGGACCCGCTTCACGGCCATGGCTTGCGCTTCGTCGAAGACGCCTTCCTCGCGCAGGAAGTCGTCGAAATCTGATCCGACGTGAAGGTTTCGCTTCATGATGCGCTCCCCGGTTTCATCAATCGCTGACACGCCCAATGCAGAGCGTATCAGTATTGATACAGGAGCTGCAAGATCGACCGTAATGCCTTTCGCCCCTGCCGGGCCGCCGGCTATCGCTCCGCTGTGAGCGAAACGCTATTCGCCTCTTCCCAATACAGCGCGATCTGCGTCTGGTCGAGATCGAAGCCGAGTTGCTCGGCCACGGCCGACCATAATTCAGAGGCGCGCTCGCCGAGCGGCGCGAAAGCACCGATCGACTTCGCAGTATCCATCGCGATCTCGTTGAAGTGCAATGCTTGCGGTGATCGACTTTCGCACTGCTCGCTCTGGCTTGCCGCCCGTATCCAACCTCGCCCGCGAGGATAGTTACATTATACTACGTATATTCCGCATATTGCCAAATGATGTTAGTTAATATAACATGCCCTCCTGCAAGCTTCAAGGAGGAAGTGGCTATGCCGATCAACCAAGCCGAGTTGGGGCGGCGGATTCGGGCTGCGAGTGAAGCATGCGGCCTTACGCAGGAAGCGCTCGCGCAGCAGGTCGGGCTAACCCGCATCGCAGTAGTCCAGATCGAGCAGGGCAACCGCGCGGTGTCGAGCCTGGAACTCGATCGCATTGCCTTCGTGCTCGGGCGCGACATCGGCGACTTCTTCGCGGAGCAATTCAGCGAACAGGACGCCCTTATCGCCCTCTTTCGTTTGGACCCGCAGATTGCCGACCGCAAAGAGATCGTTGACGCGCTCCGGCAGTGCCTTGCGCTCGGGCACGAAATGACCAATCTTGAGCGGCTGCTACGCATCGATCGCGCGCAGTTGCTCACGGCGTCTTACAATCTGCCAGCCCCTCGCACGCGCTGGGATGCGATCCAGCAAGGCGACCGCATCGCGGCCGAAGAGCGCCAAAGGCTCGGCGTCGGGGTTGTTCCGCTCGGTGACATGACAGACTTGCTCGAATCGCAGGGCGTTCGAACCGGCGTTGTCGAGCTTCCCGAGGACATCTCGGGTATGACGCTTTCAGATTCAAAGGTGGGAATCTTTGTCGTCATCAATCAGCGCCACGGTGATGCCAGGCGGCGCTTTTCGCTGTGCCATGAGTACGGGCATGTGCTCATGGATCGTGACCGCTTTGGAGCAGTCAGCCGGGACGGAAACAGAGACGAGCTACTCGAAGTCAGGGCAAACGCATTCGCGGCATCATTCTTGATGCCGGCAGAAGGCTTACGGCAATTCATTGCAGGGTTTGGAAAGGGTCGACCCAGCCGGGCTGCGATATCGGTATATGACGAGAAGAACGTGATAGACGCCGAGGGCCGGGAAGTGCCGGGGAGCCAGGAAATCAAGCTATACGACGTTGCGCTGCTTGCCGACCACTTCGGGGTCAGCCGAATTTCCGCTTTATATCGCCTCAAGAATCTGCGCGAAATCAGCGATGCGCAGTTCCAACAGCTCAAGTCCCAGGATGAAGATCACGGCAGCGCCCTTGCTGACCTTCTTGGCTTGTCCAAACCCGACCGCGAGATCACGAACGAGTTTCGGCAACGGTTTCTGGGACTCGCGCTGGAAGCCTACCGGCGCGAGGAAATCACTCGCTCCAAGCTCTTGGAGCTAGGGGCTATGGTTGGCGTCAAGAAGGATCGCATCAGCCAGATGCTCGCGAGCGCCGGGCTCGATCAAGCAGTGTAATAGGGCTCTAACCCGCGCGCGGTATGCCTCAACAACAGAAAGCGCCGGATATCGTTGTCGTAACTGATGCGAATGTACTGATCAATCTCATTCATGCAGATCTGCTTGCACTACTGGCCGATCTGCCGCCGTACCGATTCGTAATCTCCGAGCATGTACTCGTGGAAATCACGCGTTTTCTGGACACCGGCTTTCGCCGGTGTGACGAGCTGTTTGTCTCCAAACTGCTGTGCCCAGGGTCCGCGACTCGCCTACTCGGCCGTGAGCAAGACGCCGTTCGCCTCCTCCCAATAGCGTGCGATTTGCGTCTGGTCGATGTCGTAGCCGAGCTTTTCGACCGCCGCCGTCCATAACTCCGAGACGCGCTCGGCGAGTGGCGCAAAGGCGCCGACGGATTTGGCGGTATCCACCGCGATCTTCACGTCCTTCGCGATGAAACCCATCGCCATGCCGGTGCCAAACTTGCGCGTGAGGATGTGCGGGATCACCTTCTTTTCGATCGGATGGTTCCGCCCGGCGCACAACGGAATGAGCGCCTCGGCCATGAGTTTGGAATCAAGTCCGAATTTTCTTCCGATCGTCATCGCTTCGATCGCGTTGACGAGCGCGCACGCATTGACGTAATTCGCAAGCGCCTTCAACGCATGGGCGGTGCCGACGCCGCCGCAGCAGATCACGCTGCGGCCCATCGCTTGGAACACCGGACGCAATCGTTCGACGAGCGTTGATTCACCGCCGACAATGATGTCGAGCGTTGCGTCTTTCGCGAACACCACACCCCCCATCACTGGCGCGTCGACGACCGCGATTCCGCGCGGCGCGAGCGCCTCGGCAAGTCCGCGCGTGGCGGTGGGATTGCAGGTGCTCATGTCGATGACGATCGACCCTTTCGCAAGGCCCGCGGCAACAGAGTTCTCCGTGCCCTCGCCGAGCACCACCTTCCGCACAACTCTGTCATCGGGAAGCATGGTGATCACAGCATCGGCGCCTTCCGCTACCTCGACCAGCGAGGCTGCGGCTCTGCCGCCATGCTGCGCGACAAACGCCCGCACCGCCTCTGGCCGTATGTCATAGACCATGACATCAAGACCAGCGCGAACGAGGTGGCCAGCCATGGGGTTGCCCATGTTGCCGATGCCGACAAAACCGATTTTCCTGATCGTAGTCATATGGAATTCTTGGAACAGAACAAAACGCGAAAGGCTTTAGCCACGGAGAGCACAGAGTTCACAGAGAAAATCAAAACAGGACAGCGCGCGGTTTATGTGTGTTTCATTACTCTGTGTTCTCTGTGTTCTCTGTGGCTTGATTTTCGATCTTCGACTACCACACGGCGCCGCGCGCGGTGATCGGCCAGATCGCCTCGACACGGCCCTCACGCACGCAGACGTAGTAGTCGTAGAGGTTGACCGTGGTGTCGCAGTGGCCGGGAATGAGCTTGAGCTTGTCGCCGACCGCGTAACCCCCGGCGCCGCTGAGCTTGAGCACGCCGTGTTCGTCGGAAGCCTTCAGGTACTCGACCCCGTCCGCATCCGCCAC
>MERG01000105.1:0-3013 GCA_001771985.1 Betaproteobacteria bacterium RIFCSPLOWO2_12_FULL_62_13
AGATCTGCGATCGCGTGTTGAAGGCGGCGGGTCCCGCGTTGCTGTTCGAGAAACCCACGGGCCACACCATACCCGTGGTCGGCAATCTGTTCGGCACGCCGCAGCGCGTGGCGCTTGGCATGGGTGAGGAATCGGTGACGGCGCTGCGCGATCTGGGGCGCCTGCTCGCCTATCTCAAGGAGCCCGAGCCGCCCAAGGGGCTCAGGGACGCGTGGGACAAGCTGCCACTCTTGAAGCAGGTGCTCAGCATGACGCCGCGCGAGGTGAAAAGCGCACCATGCCAGGAAACCGTGTGGGAGGGCCGTGACGTTGATCTCGGGCGGCTGCCGATCCAGACTTGCTGGCCCGGGGACGCTGCGCCTTTGATCACGTGGGGACTGACCATCACGCGCGGGCCGCAGAAGACGCGCCAGAATCTGGGCATCTACCGCCAGCAGGTGCTCGCGCCCAACAAGGTCATCATGCGCTGGCTTGCCCACCGCGGCGGCGCGCTCGATTTCCGCGATCACCGTCTCGCTCATCCGCGCGAGCCGTTTCCAGTTGCGGTTGCGCTCGGGGCAGATCCGGCCACCATGCTTGGGGCGGTAACGCCGGTGCCGGACACGCTGGGCGAATATCAATTTGCGGGACTGCTGCGCGGCGCCAGGACTGAGGTTGTGAAATGCCTCACGCACGGCCTTCAGGTGCCCGCGGCCGCGGAAATCGTCCTCGAAGGAAACATCCACCCCGGCGAGAGCGCGCTGGAAGGCCCGTTTGGCGATCACACCGGCTACTACAACGAGCAGGAACGCTTTCCTGTCTTTACCATTGATCGGATCACGACCCGTCGTGATCCGATTTACCACAGCACTTACACCGGCAAGCCGCCCGACGAGCCGTCCATGCTGGGGGTCGCGCTGAATGAAGTGTTCGTGCCGCTGCTTGCGAAGCAATTCCCCGAGATCGTCGATTTTCACCTGCCGCCTGAAGGATGTTCCTACCGCATCGCCTGCGTGAGCATGAAGAAGCAGTACCCCGGACACGCCAAGCGGGTGATGTTCGGCATCTGGAGTTTCCTGCGCCAGTTCATGTACACCAAGTTCATCATCGTCACCGATGACGACGTCAACGTCCGCGATTGGAAGGAAGTGATCTGGGCATTGACCACCCGCGTCGATCCGCGGCGCGACACCCTGATCGCGGATGCCACCCCGATCGATTACCTCGATTTCGCGAGTCCGGTCGCCGGGCTGGGCTCGAAGATGGGAATTGATGCGACCAACAAGTGGCCGGCGGAGACCGACCGCAAGTGGGGTTCCCCAATCGCGATGAGCGAGGAGGTGAAGAAGCGCGTCGATGCGCTGTGGCGCGAGCTGGGCCTGTAAGAAAGCTCTGACGCGAAGGATTCTTTTCAATACCCCCTTGAGGGGTACGCCAAGGACGCGAAGGAAAGACAAAGACAAAATACGTCAGTGGCATTCGAACACAAGAAGAAAGGCCTTTGGTTCGTTCAGATTCTCCATTCCAGGCATTTGGCTTGAATTTTGTTTGGTTTACTTCGCGTTCTTCGCTCTTCCTTCGCGTCCTTTGCGTTAATGCTCTTGAGTTTCTTGTGTCCTACCGTTTCCGATGCGCCCTTTGCGTTAATGCTTTTTGCTTTTCATTGTCGTTGCCCTCGCGCTGGTAGACCCACTTGAGCAGCGCATCCTGCACCGGCTGCGCGTTGCCGGCGTTGGCGTGGTTCACGATGAAGACCACGACAACGCGCCGGCCTTGGGCATCGAGCACGTAGCCCGCGATCGAACGCACGCCGGCGAGCGAGCCGGTCTTGATGTGCGCCTGCCCCGCGACTTCCGCGCCAGAAAGGCGCTTGCGCATCGTGCCGTCGGCCGCGACCAGCGGCAGTGAAGCCATCAGCTCCGGCATCACCGGACTCCTGAACGCGTTCACCAGAAGTCGGCCCAGGTTTTTCGCGCTGATGCGCTCGATGCGCGACAAGCCGGAGCCGTTCTCGAGCACCAGTTCGGGAAACGACAGCCCTTTGCCCGCGAGCCACTGTTTGATCACCCCGCTCGATTTCTCGGCAGTCGCCGGTGCGCCCGCCCCCACCGCCCCCAGTGTCAGGAACAACTGCCGCGCCATCACGTTGTTGCTGAACTTGTTGATGTCGCGCACGGTCTCGGCGAGCGTCTGCGACCTGGCGCTCGCCAGCAACCGCGCCGCGGGCGTCACCTCGCCGTCGCGCACGCCGCCGGCAAACACGCCGCCCAACTCTTTCCAAAGCTGCTTGAACAACCCGAGCGCGTATTGCCGGTGGCCGAGCACGCTGAAGCTGCGCGTCCTCTCGCCGCAATCGCGGGCGTAGGCGCCGTTGAAGGCGAGGCGCGCTCTCTCGTGGTTTCCCTGGGTGTCGAGCTTCAGCCGGGAAACCCAGTCGCCGCACGCGCCGTCGGTAAGGCTGAGATTGTTCACGAGCTGAAGCTGCGGCAGGAGCGGCTCGGCCATCACCCGGACGGTGCGCGTTTCCGCGTCCGGCACGAACTGCACGGTCACCGCCTTGAAGTTCACGAGCAGCGCATCGGGCGCGGTGTTGTACGGCCGCGTCGGCTGGTCGTCAAAGCGCGAGGGATCGACATCCTCAGTCGAAAAGTAGCCGCGGTCGAGCACGAGATCGCCGCGGATCTCGCGCACCCCCCGCGCCCGCAGGTTTCTCAGCAGCAGCCAGAAGTTCTCGAGCGTGAGCTTGGGGTCGCCATATCCCTTCAGGATGAGATCGCCGTTCAGTACGTCTTGCGTGAGCGGCGCCCCGGCATAAGCCTCGGTGTTCCAGACGAAGGCCGGTCCGAGGAGATCGAGGCCGGCGTAGGTGGTCACGAGCTTCATCGTCGACGCGGGATTGAGGGCGCGCTCCGCGCCGAAGGCGACGGCCGGACGCTCGGCGCCGATTTGGTGCACATAGACCGCCACACTCGCCTCGGGAATGGCGGCCTGCGCCAGCGCCCGCGCAACCGGTCCGGGAAGACGTGTGGCCTGC
>MERG01000105.1:3049-7521 GCA_001771985.1 Betaproteobacteria bacterium RIFCSPLOWO2_12_FULL_62_13
ACCACGACAAAAATAGCGAAGATTCTCATGTGTGTTTTACGTTCGGCGCCGCATTTCGTTGACGTTAGAACTCCAGGCTCGATCGCGGCGCAGGCACCGTCACATTCGGCCAACGCAGTCGCTCGCGGATCGCGGCGGCGAAGACTTCGGACGTCCCCTGCTCGCCGTGCACTATGAACGTATGCTGCGGCGCCTGCCTGAAGCGTCCGAGCCAGCCCAGGAGCCCTTCCTGGTCGGCGTGCGCCGAGAGCCCGCCGATAGTATATACATCGGCGCGCACCGGCACCGGTATGCCGAAGATGTGAACTTCCTTCGCTCCGTCGACGATGCGGCGGCCGAGCGTGCCAGCCGCTTGGAAGCCGGTGATCAGGATCGTGCATTCCGGCCGCGGCAGGTTATGCCGCAGGTGATGCTTGATCCGCCCCGCATCGCACATGCCGCTCGCGGCAATAATCACGGCCCCTTGCCTGATCCTGTGCAGCGCGATGGACTCTTCGAGGTCCTGCACGAAGTAGATGCTCGGGCCACCATGGGTCTTGCGCAGCCAGGCAAGCAGCGTGCTGGTGTCGCTGTCCAGCAGACGCGCGTGGCGCATGGTGATTTCAGTCGCCTTGAGCGCCATCGGCGAATCGACGTAGATGTCCATGTCGGGCAGCCGTCCCCGGCGGTGGAGATCGGTGAGCAGATACAGAACGTCCTGGGTCCGTCCCACCGCAAACGCGGGAACGATGACGTTGCCGCCCTTTCGCTTCAGCGTATCTGTGATCGCATGCTCGAGTTCGGCGAGCGTGTCATCCAGCGACTTGTGGCGCCGGTTGCCGTAAGTCGATTCCACCAGCAGCAGGTCGGCGTCCGCGACCGGCGTAGGATCCCGAACGAGTGGCCGCATCGGCTGGCCGATGTCGCCGGAGAACACGAGCTTTGTGCCGGCGCCGTTTGCGCGGAGCCAGACCTCGATGATCGCCGAGCCGAGGATGTGTCCGGCGTCGAGATAGCGGCAGCGCACCGTGGGATGCGGATTGACTTCCCGCTCGTATTCGACGGGCTCGATCTGGCGCAATGAACGCTCCGCTTGTTTGACGGTATAGAGAGGCATGGCGGCCTCGCCATGGCGCTTCGTCGTCGATTCCTGTGCCCACTGCGCCTCCTTTTCCTGGATGTGGGCGCTGTCTCGCAGCAACACCTCCAGCAGGTCGCGCGTGGCGGTGGTGGCGTAGACCGGCCCGGTGAACCCGTCTGCGGCGAGCCGCGGCAGCAGGCCCGAATGATCGATGTGGGCGTGGGTGAGCAGCACGAAGTCGAGCGCGCGCGGATCGAACGCAAAGGGCGCTCGATTCTTCCGCTCGGCGTCGCCCCCGCCCTGGAACATGCCGCAATCGACGAGGAAGCGCGTGTGGACAGTCTCGATCAGGTAGCTCGATCCAGTGACTTGGCCGGCAGCGCCCAGAAATGTGATCTTCATGAATTCCGTGATGCGTAGTTACCCATTACCCAATACGAGCAGGCAGCGGATCACCGCATAGGCATACGCGTAGATTTGTGGTTGCTTGCTCGCGCGCGGCCCCGCGACGTTGAGCGTGGCGATGTGATGGCGCTTGACGAAGTCCGCGATGAGCTCGGCTGCCCGGCCCACCGGCGTTTCGTTGTTGTCGACGAGCAGATGCGGTTTGGCATTCTCGACGCAGCATTCGAGCGTGTGCAGAGTGCCGCCTTCCAGCTTACCGGCATGGATGATCAAGGTGCCGTCGCTGTCACGGACATTGGCGAGCGTGCGCTCGGCGTAACGTCCGGACTTGAGCTCGCGCAGCGGGTATCTGGCGGACAGCGGGCCGTCCTCGGCGATGCGTCCGTCCGGACACCAGCCGCCGCATGGTGCGCCGGCTTCCAGTGCCGCGTCGAGCGCCGCGCGATCCACCCCGGTCTGTCCGCCGGAGATGATTCTTAGCTCATGTCTCTGTTGAACCATAAAGCTTGGCGGTGATGCTTTTCGCAGCTTACAGCACGGCGATAATGTCGAGCGTGCGCTGCGTCAGGAGCGCGATCTCCTCGTCGTTGATCACGTAGGGCGGCATGAAATACACCGTGTTGCCGATCGGCCGCAGCAGCAGCTCGCGGGCGAGTGCCTGCTCGAAAAACCGGCGCGAAAACTCGGCGTCAGCGCTCTTGACCTCGAACGCCCAGATCATGCCGGTGTTGCGGAAATTCCCGGTTTTCGGATGCTGCGCGATTTCGCGCGCCGCCTCATTGATCCTCCCGCATTTCGCCTTGTTGGCTTCGATCACGCCGTCCTGCTCGAAGATGTCGACGGTGGCGAGCGCGGCGCGGCAGGCGAGCGGGTTGCCGGTGTAGGAATGCGAGTGCAGAAAGCCGCGGGTGATTTGATCGTCGTAGAACGCCTGGTAGATGGTATCGCGGGTGAGCACGGCCGACAGCGGCAGATAGCCGCCGGTGATGCCTTTCGACAGGCACAGGAAATCCGGTGCGATGCCGGCCTGCTCATACGCGAAAAAGCTTCCGCTACGGCCGAACCCGGTCATGATTTCGTCGGCGATGAAATGCACGCCATAGCGGTCGCACAGCGCGCGCGCGCGACGCAAATACTCCGCGTCATACATCGCCATGCCGGTTGCGCCCTGCACCAGAGGTTCCACGATGAGCGCTGCCGTTTCCGCGTGGTGCCGCTCGAAATGCCGCTCCAGCGCGTGCGCGCGGCGCACCGCGAAATCGGGCGGTGACTCGCCTTTTTCTGCCAGCCGCCAATCCGGGCTTGGCACTTGCGCGCTTGCGCGCAGCAGCGGCGCATAGGTGTCCTTGAAAAGCGCGACGTCGGTAACCGACAGGGCCCCAAGCGTCTCGCCGTGATAGCTGCCGGCGAGGCTGACGAACCGCGTCTTGCCTGGGCTTCCCGTGTTACGCCAATAGTGGAAGCTCATCTTGAGGGCGATTTCGACCGCGGAGGCGCCGTCGCTGCCGTAGAAGCAATGGCCGAGGACGCCGCCCGTGAGCCGCGACAGGCGTTCGGACAACATGACCACCGGCTCGTGGGTGAAACCGGCGAGGATCACGTGCTCGAGATCCTCGAGTTGCGCGGCGAGGGCAGCATTGATGCGCGGGTTGCAATGGCCGAAGAGATTCACCCACCACGAGCTGATGGCATCGAGATAGCGCTTGCCATCGAAATCGTAGAGCCAGCAGCCGCTGCCACGCGCGACTGGCACGAGAGGGAGCCTCTCGTGCTGCTTCATCTGGGTGCATGGGTGCCACACCGCCGCAAGACTGCGCTTTAGCAGCAATTTATTGCGAGTGCTAGTTTGCATTTCGATTCAAAACACATTAAAAAGATGTCAGGTTTTGACGTTTTCCGCGTGCCGAGCCACCTCGCGGCTCGGGGATTGGTGAGCGCAAAGGAGCAGGGTTTTTACATACGCCAGGTTCGCGTCGCCGTTCGTCCCTCGCCGACTGCCGTTCGTCGCGGTTGGCCGTCCCAGCATTTCCCGCAGGCCAACTTTCGGTTTCCGTTGCCGTTCTAAAGAATTGCTGGCATCGGATTTGCTGGGATTTTGAGTGCGCATCGATCAGGAGGTCAACTGAGGTATGCAAATTCTGGACCGCATTGAGGACCAGATCACCGCAACGGGTCTTCCGCTCGTGGGCATCACGCTCGCCGCCGTGCCCTATCCCGACACGCCGGTGATTCTGACGCTGCATTGGCACGGATTCATTAAAGAAAAGCTCGCCGACGTCGAGGAAGCCGACGCGGTCTCCTTCACGCCCGTGCCGAGTTCGGCGCTGCAACTCAACGAGCGCTGGAACACGCTGGTTGCGGTCGACCGCGCGGCGATGGCAGCGGCGTGGGAACTCGGGGCGTGGGATGTCGCGCGCGCGGAGCGCCCGGGTTGCATGCGGCCCGGCGCCGCGTCCACCGAAGCGCTCGAATGCCTGCAGGCGTTTGGTGCATTTCCGTTCGGCATCAACGGCAATCAAGTGGTGGTGTCCGATGCTCCGGATTCTGACGATCTGGTGCAGCTTGCCGCCGAGCGCGGCTACCTCATGTGGTTCTTCCGGCCGGTACGCGGCGGCATCTGGGCCGAATATGCGGACGACGCTACGCTCACCGCCAACGGCCGGCGCGAGCCGCCATGCCCGCATCGTCCGATTCCGCCGATCTGTGACAAGAAACGCAAAACGGTCTATCGTTTTGGCGTGCCCGCGGGTGCCCGCAAGCCGTATATCAAGACCGGCCCGACCCACTGACCCCGCCATCCGCCGATCCGAGCCTGGCGTGTAAGCGCTTGGTTTTCTTGGATTTACATCAATTAGTAAGCGCTTGCTAGCAGGACCAGGCCAAGACCTGAGGCTCGTGTAAGGCCTTGATTTTTGCCGCGCTTGCAACTATTATTAGCACTCCCTCGCGTTGAGTGCTAACCAGTCCTTTTCAACCCAACCATCTCAGAGGAGATACAAACATGAAG
>MERG01000106.1:0-341 GCA_001771985.1 Betaproteobacteria bacterium RIFCSPLOWO2_12_FULL_62_13
GTGTCCGCGGGTGCCAGCGCCCAGACCGTGATCAAGGAGACCGCATACCCCACGAAGACGATTCGTTTCATCATTCCATTCCCGCCGGGCGGCCACACCGAGATTCAGGCGCGCCGGCTGACCGATCATCTCCGGCAGCGCCTGGGACAATCCTTCGTGATCGATAATCGCCCGGGCGCGAACGGCATCATCGGCATGCGCATTGCGGCCCAGGCGGCGCCTGACGGCTACACGATCATCATGGCCAACGTCGGCAATTGGGTGGTGCATCCCCATCTCTACAAGCTTGACTACGACGTGCTGAAGGACTTCGTTCCGATCATTCACGTGTCCGCCACGCC
>MERG01000106.1:389-7530 GCA_001771985.1 Betaproteobacteria bacterium RIFCSPLOWO2_12_FULL_62_13
GCTCATCGCGCTGGCGAAGCAGAAGCCAAGCGCGCTCAACTATGGCTCGGGCGGAACCGGCGGGTTCAGCCACATTGCGGTGGAGTTGTTCCAATCGATGGCAGGGGTCCACTTCACGCACGTGCCGTACAAGGGCTCCGGGCCCCTGGTGACCGATCTCCTGGGCGGCCACATCCAACTGGCATTCGCGAGCGCCGTTCCAGCCATGCCCCACATCAAGGCGGGACGCATACGGGCACTTGCGACCACCGGAGCTGCGCGCATGGAGATCCTCCCGGATCTTCCGACGATTGCCGAGGCCGGGGTGCCCGGATACGACTCGTCTACTTGGTCGGCCATTGCTGCGGCTGCCGGGACGCCACAGCCGATCGTGCTTCGGCTGAATCAGGAGTTCAACGCAGTTTTGAAGCTGCCCGATGTTCAGCAGGCCGCGCGCGCGGACGGCACGACGATCACCGGCGGCACGCCGGAGCAGTTGCGCGATCGCATAAAAGCGGAGCTCGCGATGTACGGCAACCTGATCAAGCAGGCCGGCATCAAGGTTGAGGCCAAGTAAGTCATCCACCGGGAACTACGGCTTGACGCCTTAGGTTAGGTACACACGCCCGCGGCGGCGCTATCGTCAACTCGTTTCCTGCTGGGGAGTCTGTCTGCGAGGAAAATGAGGCCGGGTTCACATTCGCTGAGATGCTTTAGGTGCCAGGCTGGCATTGCGCTCGCGAGGCACATCCCCGAAGAGTTCGGCGCGCCCAGCCGTTCTGAAATCGCAAAATGGGCGAAGGTGGTTAGGGCCAGCGGCGCAACCGTGGAATAATCCCGTCAGTGATCAATGACATTCGTATCGTGCAGCATTCTTTCGAGATGCGCGGCCTCGGATCGCAGTACCGTGACGAGCTCCTGCTGCCGCGACTTTGACATCCGTTTGGCTATTGCCGCCACGCTCAATGCAGCAATAGCGCGTCCAGCCGGGTCCACAACAGGAACGGCGACCGCGATGACTCCCATGAGCCCGTGCACCGGGGTCGACACGTAACGCGCCTTCTGCGCGGCGCACACGGCCTTGATCAACGCTTCCAAAGTCTTGCCGTACGCTGGGTAGCGGCTTGCGTTTTTCTGTATTACCCGCTGAATCTCGTCTTCGGGCAGTGCGCTCAACATCGCAAGACTCCCGGCCCCGATCCCCAGGGGCCGCCGCGTGCCGACTTCGACGACAAGGGTCTTGATCGGGTACGAGCCCGTCCGCCGATCTATGCAGACCGCGTCGTTGCCGCTTTTCAGCATCAGGAAGACCGTATCGCCGGTTGTCTCAGCGATGCGCGCCAGGGTCGGTGAGGACAGCGCCTTGAGGTCCAGTTGCTGCCTGGCGGCAATGCCCAGCTCGAAGGTTAGCGGACCGAGGAAGTAACGTCTCGACTGGGTGTCGTAGCGCACCGCGGCCTGTCCGACGAGACATTGAAGAATGCGATATGCGGTCGTACGGTTGAGGCGCAGCTTCTTAGCCAGGACAGGCAGGGTCAGCCCGGTGGCATTGACGGCACAGATTTCTTTCAATACCGCGAACGCGCGTTGAATGCTCTGGGTACCCGAACGGGCCCTGGTTGAATGCATCGATGCTCGTCCTGCGCCGCTCAAAGAATGTCCCAGCTAAAACTTGCTCACATTGTGAACGATTGTCGGATGCAGTATAATGCAATAAGCTATTGGCGACAATCGATACGCATGGAAGCTGATACTGAATGGCATGCGATCACGTGTTCACAAAGTGCACACACACCGGGTAGGAAAATGAACCAAAGATCTCTCCTGATTACGGTGGTGACGCTAATCGCCGCGTTCGTTTTACCGACGGCGGGTTACGCCCAGAGCTATCCGCAACAGCCCGTGCGAGTGGTCGTCCCGTTCCCCCCGAGCGGCGGCGCCGACATCCTGGCGCGCGTGATCGCCCAGAAGCTCGCCGAATCGCTGCGAATACAGGTCCTGGTGGATAACCGCGCCGGTGCCGGCGGCACGATCGGCTCTGAACAAGTCGCCCGAGCCGCGCCGGACGGCTATACGCTGGTATTCACCACGTCGAGCTCGCACTCCATCAATCCGCACATCGGAGCCAAGCCACGCTACGATCCACTGCGCGACTTCACCCCGGTAATATTAGTTGCGCATGCCCCGAACCTGTTGGTGATCCATCCCTCGGTGCCGGCCCGGTCCGTCAAGGCACTGATCGCCCTTGCAAAGGCCCGGCCGGGTGAACTCAATCTCGCGTCCAACGGGACAGGCACTTTAAGCCATCTCACGGGGGAGCTTTTCATGATGCGCGCGGGAATCAAGATGCTTCATGTGCCCTACAAAGGCGCCGCGCCCGCGGCGACCGACACGATCGCGGGCAACGTCTCGGTGCTCTTCGCAGCGTTTCCCAGCGTATCGGGACAGGTGCGCGCCGGGAAACTGAGGGGGCTCGCCGTGACCAGCGCACAGCGCACGCAGGCCGCTCCCGAGCTTCCTACTGTGGCGGAAGCCGCCCTGCCCGGCTTCGAGGCGACCCAGTGGTGGGGCATGTTCGGGCCGGCGGGAATGCCATCCGGGATCGTGACCAGGCTCAATACGGAACTGGGGCACGTGCTCCAGAATGCGGACATCAAGAAGCGATTCGCAGCAGAAGCCGCAGAGATCGCGGGCGGCACGCCACGCGATCTTGCGCAGTATCTCAAGGCCGATTACGACAAATGGGGTGAGGTGATAAGGGCTGCCCGCATCAGCGGCGAATGACCAGCCCGCGTCTTGCCTTACGCCCTGCGAGCATGGCAGCGGTAAAGGCGGATGAAACTCCGAATGTATCTCTTTCGTGTTTGTCACAGCTTTGGTGCAGGGCTCGGCAACATCTTTCCATAACGAGGAACATCAATGGCTATGCAAACTGTAACGGTGCTTTCTCCGCTCCCCGTCTATCTCGATGAAACCGGCAGCGGCAGCGGGCTTGCTGCGCGCCCTGCTACGCTCGAGGGAAAGGTGGTGGGGCTGCTGCCCAACTGGCGCCCTTCCGCCGTTGAGCTTCTGAAGGTCATCGGCGCGCTGCTTCAGGAACGCTGCCACCCGGAGGCTGTGGTCATGGAGCAGGCGGTGACCGAGGTTCCGATGGGCACGGGAAAGCTGCTCGATTCGATGCACGGAAAACTCGATGATCTCGCGCGGCGCGTCGATGTGGTGATCACCGCGACCGGCGATTGAGGGGGATGCTCGACGTGGTGTAGCCACGTCACGCCCGCCCTCGAACAACGCGGCATCCCCACGGTGATGATCGCCTCGGATACCTTTACCCGGTTCGCGCGGCGCATGGCCGCCACGCAGGGATGCCCGTACATGGTAATCGCGGAAACGCCGAATCCCATCCGGGATCTCGGGCCTGAAGCGCTGCGCACGCGGGTTGAAGCGATGCTCCCCGCGATCATCGACGGCCTCACCCTGCCGCCCGTGGAGATCGAGCGCCGCCTCAAGGACATCGCCAGGCAGCAGATCC
This sequence comes from Betaproteobacteria bacterium RIFCSPLOWO2_12_FULL_62_13, assembly GCA_001771985.1. Classification (GTDB taxonomy): domain Bacteria; phylum Pseudomonadota; class Gammaproteobacteria; order Burkholderiales; family SG8-41; genus DSOT01. The sequence goes on from MERG01000106.1 coordinate 3,901, forward strand.
ACCCCGAGGGTGTGGTCCGCTCCGCGGTGCCGGTATAAGAAAAGGAGGTGCCCGTGATACAACCCGAAGTGCAGCTCCAGGTCGGGTCATGGACGGAATTCGTGACCCGGAACTACGAGCACGCGTACGACCAGGGATGGACCGATGGCCTGCCGGTCATTCCCGCCACGCCGGAGGGCGTCGAGCATTTCGTCGCCGCTTCGGGCCGCGCTGCCGATGAAGTGATCGCCATCCTTCCGCCGCGCAAGGGTAAAGTGACGGTGGAAGTCATCGCGGTCAACGCCGTGATGGCAGGCTGCCGCCCGGAGTACATGCCGGTGATCATCGCCGCCGTCGAAGCATTGACCGACCCGGGGTATCCCCTGGAGCTGATGCAGATGACCACCAACCCGATGACGCCGTTCCTGCTGGTGAGCGGCCCGGTGCGGCATCAACTCGACATCAACTCCGGCACCGGCTGCCTCGGGCCTGGCTGGCGCGCCAACGCTACCATAGGCCGCGCCATACGCCTCATCCTGGTCAACGGCGGCGGCGCGCTGCCCGGCGTCTATTCCAAGGTGAGCTTCGGCTCGCCGCTGCGCTACTCTTATATCTGCGGCGAGAACGAAGAAGAGAATCCCTGGACACCGTTTCACGTCGATCGCGGCTTCCGGCGCGAGGACAGCACGGTCACCGTGTTCAAGGCTTCCAGCTTCTGCAACATCTCCGGTGGCGAAGGCGTGGGGCCCGCCGAGATCCTGCGGCACATCGCGACCCACATGCCGCCAATGTACGGCGCGGGCGATGGCGTCCTGCTGCTGCTTGGCGTCAACCACGCGCGCTCGCTGCACGAGGCGGGCCTCGCCAAGCGCGACATCCAGGAGCAGATCTGGGAATTCGCGCGCGTGCCCGTTTCCCATTACGCGAAGTCGTTCGTCGCAACGGAACACGCCGCCGGCCGCGGTGACGCCGAGACGGTGTGGCGCACGCACAGCCCGGACGAGATCTACGTCGCAGTGGCGGGCGGCGCCGGTCCCCAGGATGTATACATCTCAGCCGGGTTGCCCAAGACGCGCATCATCTGCGGGATGTAAACGACAACAAGGCAGAGCACGTTACTGGCGTTCCCGGTTTCCGCCAAGTGGCACCTCAACACATGAAAAGAACGACCGTCACACCTTCGAATACCCGGCCTGCGCCCGACAAGGTCATCACCGACATCGCGGATTACGTCGACCGCTATCAGGTCAAGAGCGAACTCGCGCTGGCGACTGCGCATTACTGCATGATGGATGCGCTCGGGTGTGGGTTTGCCGCGTTGTCGCATCCTGAATGCACCAAGCTGCTCGGCCCGATCGTGCCCGGCACGATGGTTCCCAACGGCGCACGCGTGCCAGGAACATCTTTCGTACTCGATCCGGTTCAGGCCGCGTTCAACATCGGTGCGCTCATCCGCTGGCTCGAGTTTAACGACGCGACCTGGGGCGAGACGGTGAGCCATCCGTCGGACGCCTTCGGCGCCATCCTCGTCGTCGCGGACTGGCTGAGCCGCACGCGGCTCGCGCAGGGAAGGAAGCCCCTTCTCGTGCGCGACGTATTCGAGCCCGCAGTCAAGGCTTACGAGATCATGGGCGAACTGGGGCTGGAGAACGGCTTCCGGCGCATCGGGCTCGACCACACTATCGTCGTAAAGATCGCCGCCGCCGCCGTGGTGACGAAAATGCTCGGCGGCACGCGCGGGGAAATCATCAACGCGGTATCGAACGCATGGGTGGACGGGCACGCGCTCGCCACTTTCCGCAGTAAGCCCAACACCGGCTCGCGCAAGTCGTGGGCGGCGGGAGACGCCGCGAGCCGCGGCGTGTGGCTCGCGCTGCTGGCGGTCAAGGGCGAGATGGGCTACCCGTCGGCGCTCACGGCAAAGACCTGGGGCTTCTGCGACGTGCTGTTCAACGGCACGCCGCTCAAGTTCCAGCGCCCATACGGCACCTATATCATCGAGAACATCCTGTTCAAGATTCCCTATCCGACCGCGTTTCACGGGCAGACGGCTGTGGAGGCAGCGGTGAAGCTGCATCCGCTGGTAAAGGACCGCCTGGACGAGATCGCCAGGGTTGAGATCTGGACGCACGCGTCCTCGATGATGATCCTCGACAAGAGCGGGCCGCTGCACAATCCCGCCGACCGCGACCACTGCCTGCAATACATGGCCGCGGTCGGGATGATCCTGGGCAGGCTCACACCTGAAGATTACGAGGACGGCGTCGCGGCCGATCCGCGCATCGACGCGCTGCGCGCCAAAATGGTGGTGTGGGAGGACAAGCATTACACCCGCGACTATTCCGACCCGAAGAAGCGCTCCAACACCAATGCCATCCGCGTGCATTTCAAGGACGGCACGAAGACCGACCGCGTCGAGGTCGGATACCCGCTCGGTCACCGGCAGCGGCGCAAGGAAGGAATACCCGCGGTGATCGGAAAGTTCGAGAGGCATGTTGCACGAATGTTTGCAGAGAAACAGCGACGTGCGATTCTGGATGTCTGTCTCGATCGCCAGCGCCTCGCGGAAATGCCGGTAAACGAGTTCTTAGATTTGATGGTAGTGTGACGCATGGAAGGCGCGGGGATTCGGTAACAGGCCAGGCGCCGCACGAGAGCCCAAAGCGCAATCGAACATCACGGATAGACGGATCACCCATATGAAACAGAAAGTCGGCCTCATCGGATTAGGTAATGCGGGGCTTGCGCTCGCCACCCCGGTTCTCCGGAACTTCTCCGTCGTCGGATACGATCGCGATGAGGCCCGCCGGAACCTTGCCCGAAACGCAGGTGTTGGAATCGCCGGCTCCGTTCAGGCGGTTGCCGAGCAATGCGAGATCGTCCTGCTGTCCCTGCCGGATCCAGCCATCTCCAAGACGGTCATCGCCGAGATCGGGACGGAGACGCTAGCGAAACGATTGATCGTTGAGACCAGCACGGTAACGCCGCAGGACATCGACGACCTTGTTCGTATTGCGGCGCCGGCCGGGGCCACGGTCATGGATTCCGCAATCGTCGGCGGCGTGCACAAACTGTCAGAAGGCAGGACGACTTTCCTGGTCGGCGCCTCTGACAAGGATTTTGAGCGCGCAAAGCCGGTACTCGAATCGGCGGCCGAGAAAATTTTCCACCTGGGCCCGGCGGGCAGCGGCATGCGCGCCAAGCTGGTGAACAACGCCGTCGCTCACGCGGTGATGATCGTGCTGATAGAGGCGGCTGCCTTGGCCGCGGCGCAGGGCGTTCCGATGGACGTGTTCTACGAGCTGATGCGCCGCGAATCAGGCCTGTTGCGCCCCCTGACGCATCGGTTCGGCGAGCGCATCCTCACCCAGCATTTCGAAGGCGGAATGTCCACGGCGAACGCGCGCAAGGATTCGGCGTTGATTCTCGACATGGCCAGGGAGCTCGGCGTTCCGGTGTTCGCGATTTCGGCGGCCCATACCGCCTACGAAATCGCAATGCGCGAGGGCCTGGAGCGGAAGGATTATTCGGCGGTTTCCAAGCTGTGGGAAAAGTGGGTAGGGATCCGCTTCGCCGCGAAGTGAAAACATGCTCTCGCCGCGCCGGCTGGAGCACGCGTTTGCTGTCCACGGGTGCGACTGAAGTATGGGG
>MERG01000107.1 GCA_001771985.1 Betaproteobacteria bacterium RIFCSPLOWO2_12_FULL_62_13
CACTCGGCAGCGTGACGCTACCCGAGTTTGAGGCCGCGAATGCGGCAATCTCTTTCGCTATGGTGGGCGTGGAGCAGGATCGAACTCCCGACCTTGGCATTGCGAACACGTTGCCTGAGTTCCGTCGATGCTGTTAACGTAACCCGCTACGCGAAGCCCGCAACGTGGCTGATCCGGCATCCTGAGGCGACCATACGGTCCAATGGGCCAAATGCACCGGAACCAACCCGTTTTGTGTCCGTGCATATGTCCTTCTGAAACGTTACCTGTAAATTATTAACATAAAAACAAATACATATTGTTACCATGAAACTGGCGACCTGGAACGTCAACTCGCTCAAAGTCCGTCTCGCACAAGTTCTCGACTGGGTCGGCAAATGCGGCCCTGATGTGCTCTGCCTGCAGGAAACCAAGCTCGAAGACGCAAACTTCCCCGCGCAGGCCGTGAGCGCTGCGGCCTATCAAGTGTTATACAGCGGACAGAAGACGTATAACGGCGTGGCCATATTGAGCCGGCATCCCGGCGGCGACGTGCTCACATCCATCCCGGACTTCGATGATCCGCAGAAACGCGTGCTTGCCGCGACCATAGACGGCGTGCGGGTCATCTGCGCTTACGTGCCCAACGGCGAGAGCCTCGACTCCGACAAGTACCAATACAAGCTCAAGTGGCTGGCGGCTCTGAACGCATGGCTGAAAGACGAACTGTCACGCTTTCCGCGGCTCGCGGTGCTGGGCGACTTCAACATCGCGCCCGAAGCACGCGACGTGCACGATCCAATAGTGTGGGAAGGACACGTCCTGTTCAGTGCGCCCGAGCGCGAAGCATTCCAGGCCCTGCTGGCGCTGGGCCTCAAGGACGGCTTCCGGCTTTTCGGGCAGCCCGAAAAATCGTTTACGTGGTGGGACTACCGGATGAATGCGTTTCGCCGCAAGATGGGCTTGCGCATCGACCACATCCTGCTCTCCGCTGAACTGGCCAAGGCCTGCACAGCATGCACGATCGATATCGAGCCGCGCAAGGCGGAACGCCCGTCCGATCACGCGCCCGTCATCGCCGAACTGAAGCTGTAAAAGCTTCACCGCCAAGGACGCCAGGGACGCGAAGGAACAGAAAAGCCTCACCGCAAAGGACGGTAAGGGAAAATAATTAGAACCGAATCCCAAAAAGGGCAAGACAACGCCAAGGTGAGTTATGTTGTTTCTTCGCTTTCCCTCTGCGTCCTCGGCGTCCTTCGCGGTTCAGCTCTTGCCTCCTTTTTCTCTTGGCGTCCTCGGCGGCAAAGCTTTTCTGGCGGCGGACTTTCAGCTTCCGTTGCCGTCCTTGCCGGTGTCGATTCCGAGTTCCTGGATCTTGCGGGTGAGCGTGTTACGCCCGAGCCCGAGCAACTGCGAGGCTTCGATGCGCCGTCCACCGGTATGCGCGAGCGCCCTCACGATCAATGCCTTCTCGAACTTGCGCGCAAGCTCATCCATGATGGCGGTGTCGCCGCGGTCAAGCAGCGTCTCGACCTCTTTCTCGAGAACGGCAATCCAGCCCTGCGCCCCCGCCGCGGCAGTCTCCGACCGGATCTCGGGTGGCAAGTCCTTGACTTCGATATTGAACGAGGGCGCCATCACGGTCAGCCAGTGGCACAGATTTTCGAGCTGCCGCACGTTGCCCGGGAAATCCTGCGCACTCAGGTATTTCAGTGTCACCTCCGACAGGCGCTTTGCCTCAACGCCGAGCTCACGCGCGCATTTTTGCAGGAAGTGTTTCGCCAGCAGCGGGATGTCTTCGCGCCGTTCGCGCAGCGGCGGCAGCCGCAGCCGGATGACGTTCAACCGATGGAAAAGGTCCTCGCGGAACAGTCCCTGCCGCGCGCGCAGCTCCAGGTCCTGGTGAGTGGCGGCGATTACGCGGACGTTGGCCTTGATCGGCTGGTGCCCGCCGACGCGGTAGAAGTGCCCGTCGGAAAGCACCCGCAGCAGCCGCGTCTGCAGGTCCGCCGGCATGTCGCCAATCTCGTCGAGGAACAGCGTGCCGCCCTCGGCCTGCTCGAAGCGTCCGCGGCGCATGGCCTGCGCGCCGGTGAAGGCGCCGCGTTCGTGCCCGAAAAGCTCGGATTCAAGCAATTCCTTCGGAATCGCCGCCGTATTGATCGCGATGAAGGGCTTGTCGGCGCGCGGGCTGTGGCGATAAAGCGCACGCGCCACCAGCTCCTTGCCCGTGCCCGATTCGCCTGTGATGAGCACCGTCGCGTGCGACTGCGCGAGGCGCCCTATCGCCCGGAACACGTCCTGCATGGCAGGCGCCTGGCCGAGGATTTCCGGGGTTGCCTCTGTCTCCTCGGCGGCGCTTTCCTTGCGCATGCTTTCTTCCATCGCGCGCCGGATCAGTTCGACCGCATGGTCGACATCGAACGGCTTGGGCAGATACTCGTAGGCGCCGCCCTGGAAGGCGGCGACCGCGCTCTCCAGGTCGGAATACGCGGTCATGATGATGACCGGCAGGTTGGCGTAACGCTCTTTCGCTTTCTGCAGCAGTTCGAGGCCCGACTCGCCCGGCATGCGGATATCGCTCACCACGACCTGGGGCGTCTCTGCTTCGAGCGCGCCGAGCGCCTCCTGCGCGGATGAAAAGGTCCTGAACGCGATGTTCTCCCGCGTCAGCGCCTTCTCGAACACCCAGCGAATCGAGCGGTCGTCGTCGATGATCCAGACGGGTTTCATAAAACCCAGTGATGGGTGATGAGTGATGAGTGATGAGTGAAAGCCACCATGTTCTGCCCATTACCCATTACTCATTTCCCATTATCCACGTCGTCCACCGGCAGCAGGATCGTAAAGCACGTATTTCCCGGGACGCTTTCGAAAGTGATCGTGCCATGATGCTGGTTGACGAAATTCTGGGCGATGGTAAGCCCCAGTCCGCTGCCGTCATCGCGCCCGGACACCAGCGGATAGAATATGCGCTCGCGGATCGCTTCGGGAATGCCGGGCCCGTTGTCCAGAATCTGCAGCGCAATGGCGTGGCGGTAGCGTTTGCGCGCGAGCGTGACCTGGCGGGCGATGCGGGTCACGACACGGATTTCGCCCTTGCCCTGTAATGCCTGGACGGCATTGCGCATGATGTTGAGCACGGCCTGGATCAACTGCTCCTTGTCGCCCTTCAGGAGCGGGAGGCTCGAATCATAATCACGCCGGATCACGACGCCCTGCGGATACTCGGCGAGGATGACGCTGCGCACGCGCTCCAGTACCTCGTGGATGTTTAGCCGCGCCAGCTTCGGCAGCCGGTGCGGCGCGAGCAGCCGGTCCATCAACGACTGAAGTCGATCGGCTTCCTTCATGATCACGTGCGTATACTCGTGCAGGTTGGGCCGTTCGAGTTCGCGCTCCAGCAGTTGCGCAGCGCCGCGGATGCCGCCGAGCGGATTCTTGATCTCGTGCGCGAGGTTGCGGATGAGCTCCCGGTTGGCCCGGCTCTGGTCGAGCAGGCGCTCTTCGCGCGCGATCTTGAGTTGCTGCTCGATGTGGCGGAACTCGAGCAGGAAGGCGCTCGTGTTCATGAGTTCGACCGGCGTCACCGTGCAAGCGAGATGCAGCGGGCTGCGGCCCGCGACACTGAGCGCAAGATCATGCTCGGTATAGCTGCAGTTGTTCTCTCGCGCATAGCCGATCGCCGGCGCAAGCTTCGCATCTTCGCTGAAAAGCTTGCCGAGCGCGAAGCCCGCCACGTTGTTGCTGCTCAGCTCGAACAGGTTTTCCGCTGCTGGATTCATGTATCGGACGGCAAGCTTCTCGTCTACCAGCATCACCGCCGTGGCGAGCAAATCGAGGCCGCAAAATGCTTCTGGTGTCATGAGTCAATTCGGATGGACTCCGAAGCAAGAACCGCGCCAAAACTCGGGCAAGGAGAGGTCGCAGCAGGCGGCGTGGCGAGCGCCCGCTGAATTCGAATCGCCGCGCATGATCGCAACGGGTGCGTTCCTCCGCGCTACCTCAGGTTGGCCAGTTCCTTCTTCAGGTTGGTGACATTGTCCTCGTGCAGCTTGACCTTCTTCTTGTATGGCTCGAGGCGGTCAAGCACACGCTGGTAGTTACGTTCACTGCCAAGACGTATCGACTCCTGTCCCGCCAGCTCCTTCTGCGCCTGATCGAGCAGCTTCTGCTCGTTTGCAAGCTCCTGCTCCAGGATGCGGCGGCGGTCTGCGTCGCGCTGCCTTTGGGTCTGCGGGTCGACTTTGGGAAAGTTCACCGGCCCGGGCGCGCTCTTCTTCGCCTGCGGCTTGGGGGCAGGCACTGTGTTTATCGGTCCGATGTCAAGCAGCTTGCAGCCCTTGGCTTCGGACTGGATGTTGGTAAAGCGCTTGATACCATTGGGCTCCACGCACTCATAGATTTGCGCGTGCGCCGCGAACGCACACAGCGCCAGAACCAGGAATGAAACCACTTCACGCATTGGGTTCTCGATTGACTTCGGTCGATTTCCTTAAAGGCAACGATCGCGCGGCGCCCCGGTTGACGGCGCCACGCCCACACGACATGCTAACTCTATGTCAACAAACCAGATTTCGCAATGCACTTGAATGGTGCGGCGGTCCAGGAATAACAAAAAAAGGGCGGGATCACCCCGCCCTTCGGATGTTACACCGACTGGGGCCTACAAGCTGTAATACATTTGAAACTCGATCGGATGAGTGGTCATGCGGAACAGCGTGACCTCCTCCATCTTGAGCGCAATGTAGGCATCGATCATGTCGTTTGAGAATACGCCGCCGCGAGTCAGAAACTCGCGGTCTTTATTCAGGCATTCGAGCGCTTCATCGAGCGAGGCGCACGGGTGTGGGATCTTTTTTGCGATTTCCGGCGGCAGGTCGTACAAGTTCTTGTCGATCGGGTCGCCGGGATGAATCTTGTTGTGGATGCCGTCGAGCCCCGCCATCATCATTGCGGTGAACGCGAGATACGGGTTGCAGGTGGGGTCCGGGAAGCGCACTTCGACGCGGCGCGCCTTCGGGTTCGCCACCAACGGCACGCGCACCGCCGCGGAGCGGTTGCGTGACGAGTAGGCGAGGTTGATCGGCGCTTCGAAGCCGGGCACCAGCCGCTTGTAGGAATTGGTGCCGGGATTGGTAATGGCGTTAAGCGCCTTGGCGTGCTTGATGATGCCCCCGATGTAGTGGAGCGCAAGTTCCGACAGCCCGCCGTAGCCGCTGCCGCTGAACAGGTTCTGGCCGCCCTTGGCGAGCGACTGGTGCACATGCATGCCGGAACCGTTGTCGCCGACGATGGGTTTGGGCATGAAAGTCGCGGTCTTGCCGTAGGAGTGGGCGACGTTGTGCACCGCATACTTGAGCATCATCATCCAGTCGGCGCGCTTGACGAGCGGCGCAAACTTGGTGCCGATCTCGTTCTGGCCGGCCGCCGCGACTTCATGGTGATGCACTTCGCACTCCACGCCCATCTCCTCGAGCGCGAGTACCATCGCGGACCGGATGTCCTGTAGTGAATCGACCGGGGGCACGGGGAAATAGCCGCCCTTGATTGGCGCGCGGTGACCCATATTGCCGCCCTCGAACTCCTCGCCCGAGGACCACGGCGCCTCTTCCGATTTGATCTTGACGAAGCAGCCCGACATGCCGACGTTCCACGTCACCGAGTCGAAAATGAAGAATTCGGGTTCGGGACCGAAGAAGGCGGTCTCGGCAACGCCGGTGGACTTGAGGTAGGCCTCGGCGCGCTTGGCAATCGAACGGGGATCACGGTCATAACCTGTGCCATCGGAGGGCTCGATCACGTCGCATTGGAGCAGCAGCGTCGGTTCATCGGTAAAGGGATCCATGCGGGCCGTGTCCGGGTCCGGCATCAGCACCATGTCGGAGGCCTCGATGCTTTTCCAGCCGGCGATGGACGAGCCATCGAAATAGTGGCCATCGGTGAATTTGGCCTCGGTGAACGCCTTCACCGGGACCGATACATGCTGCTCCTTGCCGCGCGTATCGGTAAACCGGAGATCCACAAATTTCACCTCATTGTCCTTAATCATCTTCATCGCTTCGGCAACAACCATTTTCTTCTCCTAATCGCTTATTGAATCAAAAGAGGTAATCGGATTCCACGACCAGCACGAATTGTGCCAAGGAAAAACGAAAAAAAGGCATTGTGCCATAACTGAAATCACCCGGATATCGAATTTTGTCGCACTATTCTGGTGCTAAACGCCAGCTCTTCGCACCAATGTAGTGCCGAATGAACTACATTGGTGCGCATGCAATAATAGGTTCTTCATTACGGCAGGAAGCGAATCAAATGGCAATTACCGAGATCCTGAAGGCGGCTCGCGAGCGGGCAAGACAAATGGGGTTGCCTTACGAAGGGGCCCTGCTGCCCTCCGAGGCTTGCCAGATCTGGAAGGCTGCACCCGGCGCCAAACTTGTCGATGTGCGCACGCGCGCCGAGTGGGATTGGGTCGGCCGCATTCCAGGCGCGGTCGAAATCGAGTGGCTCACCTACCCCGGCAGCCGTCTCAGCCCTTCATTCCTCGCCGAGCTCGAGCAACAGGTTGACAAGGAAGCGCTGGTGATGTTCATCTGCCGCAGCGGCAACCGCTCGCACCACGCAGCCTTGCTCGCCATGCAGTCCGGCTACACCGAATGCTACAACGTGCTCGAAGGGTTTGAGGGCGACAAGGACCCCCAGGGGCACCGCAACACCACGGGCGGCTGGCGTGTTGCGGGCTTGCCGTGGGCGCAAGGCTGAATGATGAATGCGGAATGAGGAATGCGGAACTTCAAACGGAAAACCGCTTTCACGGCCAAGCCGTTGTTTGTTCATCATTCATCGTTCATCATTCCCCATTTGCTTTCTTACGCCGACCAGCTCACCGCACCGCTATAGCCAGTCGCCAGCACCACCAGTCCAAAAACGATGCGGTACCAGGCGAACACGCTGAAATCATGTGTCGAGATATAGCGCAGCAACCAGCGTACGCAAAGAAACGCCGACACGAACGCCGCGATGAACCCGATCGAGAACGCTCCCAGATCAGCCGAGTCGAACAGCGCGCGGTGCTTGTAGAAATCATAGGCGCCTGCAGCCACCAGCGTCGGCACGGCGAGAAAGAACGAGAACTCCGTTGCCGCGCGGCGCGACAGTCCGAACAGCATGCCGCCGATGATCGTCGCGCCGGAACGCGAAGTGCCGGGGATCAGCGCGAAGGCTTGCGCCAGGCCAACCTTGAGCGCATCTTTCCAACTCATGTCGTCGACGCTCTGCACCATGGCCTGGCGCTCGCGGCGTTCCACCCACAGGATGATCAGTCCGCCAACGATGAATGCCAGCGCAACCGGAATGGCGCGGAAAAGATATGTCTTGATCGCGCCGGCGAAGGCAAGCCCGAGCAGGGCAGCCGGCAGAAACGCAATCACGAGATTCAGCGCGAAACGTTGCGCCGCGCGATCGCTGAACAATCCTGCGATGACCCGTGCAAAGCGCTCTCGATATTCCCACACCACCGAGAGCATGGCGCCGGTCTGGATCACGATCTCGAAGACCTTGCCCTTCTCGTTGTTGAAATCGAGGAGGTCACCGACCAGGATCAAATGACCGGTGCTGGAAATCGGCAGGAATTCAGTGAGCCCTTCGACAACGCCGAGAATCAGGGCGTTCAGATAAAACGCGAGGTCCATGCGAAGGCGCTATTCTACGCGACGATGAAGCGGTAATGGGTAATGGGTAATGGGCGAACAGATCAACCCGCGCTTTTACTCATCACCCATCACCCATCACCGGTTCTATTCGTAGCGCAGCGCTTCGATCGGCAGCAGCGTCGAGGCCTTACGCGCCGGGTAAAAACCGAAGAAGACACCGACCGCGGCCGCAAAGCCCACCGCCAGCGCGATCGCCTGGGTGTTGACCTCGATGCGCCACTGGGCGAAATATCCGATTGCGTAGGAACCCGTCACGCCGAGCACGATGCCGCACAAGCCGCCGATCAGCGCGAGGGTAACCGCCTCCACCAGGAACTGGGAAAGAATGTCGCGCGCGCGCGCGCCCACCGCCATTCTGAGACCGATCTCGCGTGTGCGCTCGGTGACCGAAACCAGCATGATGTTCATGATGCCGATACCGCCCACCAGCAGCGACACCGAGGCGACCGCCGCCAGCAGCAACGTCATGATGCGGCTCGACTCTTCGCGCGCCCCCAGCACTTCGGACAGGTTGCGCAGCGTGAAATCGTCATCCTTACCGAATTGCAGGCGGTGCCGCTGCCGCAGCAGGCTTCTGATTTCGCTCTCCGCCTCCGCCATATCGGCGCCCTCGCGAATCTTGATTGAGATCGATCCCACTGAGCGCCGTTTGGCGATGTTGCCGCCCAGTACGCGATTGCGCGCGGTGGAAATCGGCATCAGAATTACGTCGTCCTGGTCCTGCCCCATCAGGCTCTGGCCCTTGCGCTCCAGTGTGCCGACGACCGTCATCGGCACTTTGCGGACGCGCACCACCTGGCCCACCGGATCAGCGTCGCAGAAAAGGTTGCGCGCCACGGTCTCGCCCAGCAGCGCCACTTTGCCGGATCCCGTGAGGTCCGCGGGCTCAAATCCCTTGCCGGAGGCGATCACCCAGTTGCGCGCTTCGAAATACTCCGGCGTGACGCCATAGAACACGGTGGACCAGTTGTTGTTTCCCGCCACCACCTGGCCGGTGCCGCGCAGCGCGGGCGCCGCCGCCTGAATTTCCACGATCTCGCGCTGGATCGCGTAGGCATCGTCTTCGGTGAGCGAGGAACGGGAGCCTGCGCCCATGCGCACCCCGCCCGATGTCACCGAGCCCGGCAGGAGAATGATGAGATTGGAGCCAAGACTCCTGATCTGCTCTTCCACCCGCGCCTGCGCGCCGGCGCCGATCGCAATCATCACGATCACCGCCGCAACACCAATGATGATGCCCAGCATGGTGAGCGTGCTGCGCAGCTTGTTCACGCGCAGCGCGCGCAACGCAATCTGGATGCTTGCAAGAAAATTCATGCCGCTTCCTTCTCAAGCCGCGCCCGCATCGCCTGGGCATCGTTCGGCACGACACGCTGATCGTCCACGACATGCCCGTCACGGAAGCTGATGATGCGCCCGGCGAAGGCCGCAATGTCGTGTTCATGCGTCACCAGCACCACGGTCATTCCGTTGCGGTTAAGCTGCTGCAACAGCGCCATCACTTCGCAACTGGTGCAGGTATCGAGCGCGCCGGTGGGTTCGTCGGCCAGGATGAGCACCGGGTTGTTCACCAGCGCGCGGGCGATCGCCACCCGCTGCTGCTGGCCGCCCGACAACTGCGCCGGGTGGTGACGCGCGCGCTCCGCGAGCCCCACCTCGGCGAGACGCGCGAGGGCCTGATTGCGCCGCGCCGGCGCCGGGACATGACTGTAGAGCAAGGGCAGTTCGATGTTCTCCAGCGCTGTGGTGCGCGGCAGGAGATTGAAGTTCTGGAACACGAAGCCGATGCGCCGGTTGCGGATCGCGGCAAGCGCGTCGCCCGTCAAACCTGATATCCTTTGACCGCCGAGGAAGTACTCCCCGGAAGTCGGACTGTCGAGGCAGCCCAGCAAGTTCATGAACGTCGACTTGCCGGAGCCCGAGGGGCCCATGACCGCGACGAATTCGCCGGCGTGGATCTCGATCGACACTCCGCGCAGGGCATGCACCTCATACCCCTCGAGGTGATAATCCTTCGCCAGACTGCGGGTAACGATCAACTGCTCTGTCATGGAAAAGCGGTTATGGGTAATGGGGAATGGGTGAGGGTCAGTGGTCAGTGGTCAGCCGTAGGGTGCGCTTGCGCACCACCAACACATCCAGTCACGGGTCACGGGTCACGAGTCACGGGTTTCTAAAAGAAGCGGGGGCCACCCGATGGCTGGGTGCGCCCTGTGGTGGTGCCGGCGGCGCCGAGTATGACCTGCACGCCCTCGGTCAACTCGCCGGAAACGACCTCGCCGAACGTGCCATCGTTCAGCCCGATTCGCACCTGGACCGGCCTGGGTTTCCCCTGTTCATCGAGCACCCAGACGCGTCCGGCGCTGGCCGCGCCCCGCCCGCGCGACGATGTCATCGTTTCGTAGCGCGCCCGCTGCTCGGCATTCAGCATCTCGCCGATGCGGGCGCGCGATTCCGCGCGCAGGCGCTCGACCTGCCTGCGGCGTTCGTCCTGATTTTCGACTCTGAGCCCCCGGATCTTATCCCGCGTCTCGTTGGAGATCCCTTCCAGTTTCGCTTGCTGTTCAGCGTTGAGATTGAGCGCCTTCACCAGCCGCTCGCGCCCAGCTTGCCCGCCCTGTCCTCCCGGCCCGCCGCGACCCTTGCCTGTATCCTCCGCAGCCACGGCGCTTCCCGACTCGTGCTCGGCGCCGGGCCCGCGCGCCTGGACCGCGCCCGTGGGACGGAAACGCAACGCGGCGTTGGGGATCCTCAACACGTTCTCGCGGCTATCGACCACGATGCGCACGTTGGCGGTCATCCCGGGGAAAAGGCTCAGGTCCGGATTGGAGGTCGCGATCACCGCGGTGTAAGTCACGACGTTCTGCACCACCTGAGCGGCCTTGCGCACCTGAGCCACCTTGCCGCGGAAACTCCTGCCCGGAAACGAGTCCACGGTAAAAGTCGCGGACTGCCCCACGCGCACGCGCCCCACTTCGGCTTCGTCTATCGAGGTGTCGACCTGCATCTCGCGCAGGTCCTGCGCGATCACGAACAACTCCGGCGCCTGGAGGCTCGCAGCCACAGTCTGCCCCGGCTCGACCGATTTCTTGACTACGATGCCATCCACCGGCGCGCGGATCGAGGTGCGCTCGAGGTCCACTCTTGCCTGCGCGAGCTGCGCCTCGCGCTGCTTCACCAGCGCCTCCACGTTGCGCACGTGCGCCTCGGCCACGGCGAGCTGCGCCTGGGCGATCTTCACCTGCTCCTGCGCCGCATCGAACGCGGCCTGGGATTTGTCGAGCACCGAAGCCGAGATGAAGTTCTTCTCGGCGAGCATCTTGTTGCGCTCGAGCTCGCGCCTGGCGTCGGCAAGATTCACCCTCGCTCGTGACACTTCCGCTTGCACCGCGGCCACGTTGGCGCGCTGCGTAAGCACGGTGGCGCGCGCCGCCTCGAGGTCCGCCATCGCCTGATTCACCCGCAGCCTGAACGAATCGGGGTCGATGCGGGCGATCAACTGCCCCTTCTTCACCTGCGAGTTGAAATCGACGTAGAGCTCCGTGACCTGCCCCGAGACCTGCGAGCCGACCTGCACCGACACAACCGGATTGAGCGTCCCAGTGGCTGACACCACCGCGGTGATGGGGCCGCGTTCGACCTTTCCGAAACGATAGGCCTGGGTCGATTCGCGCCCCTTCCACCAGTAGTATGCCGGGGCGCCCGCGGCAGCGAGCGCGGCGATCAACGCCAAAGTGAGGACAATGCGTTTGCTCATCGGTTGAATGACCCGGCCGGCGAGCGGCCGCCTGGAACACAAATCACGCTCAGGATTCTAACCGAGGCAGCCGCCCGCGAACACCGTGGGCACGGTTTCTTGTAACCAAACATTGCGAGCGCTGGCGTGGAGCGTGAGGCGGCCGCCGTCGGAGTAAATGGCGTGCCGGGAGGAAGTGCATAGCCCCTCCTTTACCCGGACCCGCTAACCCGGCTTAACGGCCGGGCGAGGCCGGCGGTTTACACCTTGCTATAGATCTCCGCCCCGTGTTCAACGAACTCGCGCGCTTTCTCTTCCATTCCCTTCTTGAGCGCTTCGTCCTCGGACACGCCCTGCCTGGCGGCGTATTCGCGCACGTCCTGGGTGATCCTCATCGAGCAGAAATGCGGGCCGCACATCGAGCAGAAGTGCGCGAGCTTGGCGCCCTCCTGAGGCAGCGTCTCATCGTGGAAGGCCTTCGCCTTGTCCGGATCGAGCCCGAGGTTGAACTGGTCTTCCCAGCGGAACTCAAAGCGCGCTTTCGACAGCGCATTGTCGCGAATCTGCGCGCCGGGATGGCCTTTCGCAAGATCCGCGGCATGGGCCGCAATCTTGTAGGCCATGATGCCGTCTTTCACGTCCTCCTTGTCCGGCAGTCCAAGATGCTCCTTGGGCGTGACATAGCACAACATCGCCGTGCCGTACCAGCCGATCATCGCTGCGCCGATAGCCGAAGTGATGTGGTCGTAGCCGGGCGCGATGTCGGTTGCGAGCGGGCCGAGGGTATAGAACGGCGCTTCCCTGCAGTACTTGAGTTCGAGGTCCATGTTCTCCTTGATGAGCTGCATCGGCACGTGTCCCGGCCCTTCGATCATGACCTGCACGTCGTGCTTCCATGCGATATCGGTCAATTCGCCGAGCGTTTTCAGCTCCGCGATCTGTGCCTCATCGTTAGCGTCATAAATCGACCCGGGCCGCAGCCCGTCGCCCAGAGAGAACGCGACATCATAAGCTTTGAGGATTTCGCAGATTTCCTCGAATTGGGTGTAGAGGAAGCTTTCCTTGTGGTGTGCGAGGCACCATTTGGCCATGATCGAGCCGCCGCGCGAGACGATCCCCGTCATGCGCCCGGCGGTGAGCGGGATGTACGGCAGCCGCACGCCGGCGTGCACGGTGAAGTAGTCGACACCCTGCTCGCACTGCTCGATCAGCGTGTCGCGATAGATCTCCCAGGTGAGCTCTTCTGCCTTGCCGTCAACTTTTTCAAGCGCCTGGTAGATGGGCACCGTGCCGATCGGCACCGGAGCATTGCGGATGATCCATTCGCGGGTCTCATGGATGTGTTTGCCGGTGGAAAGATCCATCACCGTGTCGGCGCCCCAGCGCGTGGCCCAGGTCATCTTTTCGACTTCCTCCTGGATGCCGGAGCTTATGGCGGAATTGCCGATGTTGGCGTTGATCTTCACCAGGAAGTTGCGGCCGATCACCATCGGCTCGGTCTCGGGATGGTTGATATTGGCGGGGATGATCGCCCGTCCACGCGCCACCTCATCGCGCACGAATTCGGGCGTGATGACTTTCGGAATCGCCGCGCCGAAATGCTCGCCCGGATGCTGCCGGGTGAGCGACTCCATCAACCCTTCACGGCGCTGATTCTCACGGATGGCAATGAATTCCATCTCCGGCGTGATGATACCGCGGCGCGCGTAGTGCATCTGGGTGACATTCGTGTCCGGCCTGGCGCGCCGCGGCTTGCGCTTGAGATTGAACCGCAGGCTCGCAAGCTTGGGATCGACCAGGCGCTCGCGGCCATATTGCGAGGTCGGGCCGTCGAGCTCTTCAGTATCGTCGCGTTCCTCGATCCATTGCAGGCGCAGCGCCGCGAGTCCGGAGCGGATATCGATCCTCGCCGCGGGGTCGGTATAGGGCCCCGAGGTATCGTAGACCAGGATCGACGGATTCTTTTCCGCGCCGAACAAGGCCGGCGTGTCCGACTGCGTGATTTCGCGCATCGGCACCT
>MERG01000108.1 GCA_001771985.1 Betaproteobacteria bacterium RIFCSPLOWO2_12_FULL_62_13
TCAGCCTGCGCTTTCCTTCGAACTCGGCACCGCGTATCCGGCTAGCCTACCATGAAAGACCCCCGGCTCGAGCGTCGTGGATCAACCCATTGTGCACGATCGCTCCCGAACACGTTCTCTTCGCTTGCATATCAGCCGCATATCTCGCGAAAAGTGCGCAAGAAGTTGCCGCCCACAATTTTGACCACGGTCTCTTCTGGGAGGCCCCGACGCAGCATCGCAGCCGTCAGATTGGGCCATTTATCCCATGTCTCCATATCAAGGACCTGCATGTTGGGATCGAAACGGTCCTCAGGCCGCCAGCCTACCCAATCAAAACCTGATGTCGACTCGCTTACCATAGTTGGGGCCCACGTCAGGGAACTATAGTAGGGCTTGCCCCAGTCGGTACCGATTCCCACGTGATCGGCGCCAACGAGGTTAACGATGTGAAGGACATGATCGACTACAGTGTCCAATGTCGCCCAGCCAGTAGGTTTGCCGAACTTTGCGGCGCGGCCGTCGCCACCCGGAGGCAAAAGAAATGCCGGCAGCATCAACACACCGATATATCCACCGCGATCTGCGATTGCCTTCAACACGTCGTCCGACAATGCTCTCGCGTGGCCGCTGATAGCCCGCGCTGCCGTGTGGCTAGCGATGACCGGCATGTTGGAGGCCGCTACTGCGTCCGACGCGGTACGCGGGCTACCATGGGAAACATCTACCATCATCCTGCGTTGGTTTAGCTTTTGCACCAACGCTTCACCGAAACGACTAAGCCCACCATCGTTCTTCTCCAGGCAACCCTCCCCAAATCGAGTTCTCAGGTTATAGGTAAGTTGCATGCCTCGCAGACCTAAACCATAGAGTGTGTCCACCCGCTCCAATTTATCACCGATGGGTTCGGCATTCTGAACGTTGTAGAAAACGGCGCATCGTCCTTCCTGATGTGCCCGCTTGATGTCTGCTGCGGAGTTAGCCTGCACGAGCGCGCCCCCTAATGCTTTTACCATTTGGCCGGCACGGCCGAATCCGTCCATCAAGGATTCCCACGCATTGCCGGGCTGGCCGGACCCGAATAGAGTGTTATTGCACGCTGTCACCCCAGCTCGACGCCAATACGCCAAATAAGCCTCTCTGGTTTCGGGTTCACTGGCACAATGCTCGATCAAGTAGTTCGCCATGACCGACCGAATGGCAGAGCGCGTTTTACCTTCCAACTGTAGCTTTTTAGCCAGTTCAACCATCGGTGGCGTTAATACCCACTCGGTGATGAAGTGCGGGGCCATCGAGTCAATGACGATGTGCTCAGCGTGAATACGTTGCGCCCTTTCCAGTGCTTCTTTCTCTGTCATGGTTTTCGTGCTCACACTTGTCTCTCCTGAATCGTTCGGCAACTTCGGCGCGTGCAATTTCCCTTCGCTCGCGACGAGCTCATCGGCCCGCTTTATTGAGCCTTAATGCCCGCAGACTTGATAATCTTGGCATATCTGGCGATATCAGCTTTAATTTTCGCGGCAAACTCTTCAGGTGTACTCCCGGTCGGTCTGACAGCAAGTTCAGTGAAACGCTTGATAACGTCTGGCAACTTGAGGACCGCATTGATTTCCTTGTTCAGTCTTTGAATCACGTCGCGCGAAGTCTTGGCTGGCGCCAGAACACCCGTCCCTCCATACATCTCGTAACCCGGCACACCGGCCTCGGCTATTGTGGGAACGTCTGGTAATAATGCCGAGCGCACATTATCTCCAACGCCAAGAGCCTTGAGCTTCCCGTTCTTGATGTGCGGGAGAAGTGCCGCCACGGTGTCTATCGTCATATGGACCTGGCCAGATATGAGCTCCGGTAGCGCGGCAGCAGTTCCCTTGTACGGGACGTGGATTATACTGACCCCCGCCATCATCTTGAACTGTTCGCTGTTCATTTGGCTTGATGACCCCAGGCCTGCCGAAGCAAAATTGATCGTACCCGGGTTCGCGTTGGCAAGCGCGATGAGTTCCTTTACTGAATTAACCGGAAGCGAAGGATGGACCACAAGGACGACCGTACCTGCAGCCACCGTCGTAATCGGCTCGAAATCCGCGACCGGATCGAAGGGGAGTGATTTTCGAAGCGATGGGTTGATCGCGTGCGAAGGCGAGATAAAGAGCAGCGTGTAGCCATCGGGAGGCGCCTTAGCCACCAAGTTAGTCGCGATACTGCCTCCCGCACCCGGACGGTTGTCCACCACGACTTGCTGGCTGAGACGTTCCGACAGCTTCGGCGCGACAATACGAGCGTACGTGTCTGTCCCGCCGCCAGCGGTAAAGCCAACGATTAATCGGATCCGCCGATTTGGATAGTCATCGTTCGCCGTCGTTGGCCCCCAAAAGCCGAGGAGTCCCAATAAGACTAGCGGAGGAAGCGAAAACAAGGACGAGTGTTTGCAAATCATGCTTTTTCTCCTTTTCTTTCAGTGCACGTTTAGCAGTGTCAACATCCCAGGCGACAAGAGGCCTTTCGTTCGTCTTCGCATCATCCCGGCATTCAGACACCCGTGCCAGTAACTCAGCATTCGAAAAAACTCAAGGAATGCAGCGATAAAGGGCGCATCGCAAGAGCAGCGATTCTTACCGTGCATCACCAATTTAGTGATCACCCATCCAAGATGTTATTCACGACAACTCATACCCTCAGCCGCTCAAGTCACAGCCTCATCGGGCGCATGAACGTCAGAATCACATCCTTGGAGCTGATCGAAGTAGCGGTCTCGATCGCCAAGGCCTCACGCACCCATTCGTCGAGCGCGTTGAGCGTGCGAAAACGCGAGGGACACTTCGTTTCACTGGATTCCTCGACCGGTCGCCACCCCCGATTCCGTACGTGCTAAAGCTTGTTCTGCGGTATAACCAAGTAGTCTTGTCAGGACCTCAACTGTATCCTCGCCCAAAAGTGGCACATATGGTTGTGCGCCGGTTCTTAATCCGGGCATTTGAAATGGTGCATTAGGCACCCAATATTCTCCAACCGTGTCATTAACGCGCGATAGTACTCCGCGTGCCTGTACATGGGGATCCTGTATCGCGTCCGCCAATGTCTTGTAGCGCGTGCATGGCACACCAGCGGCAAGCAGAACGTCTTCGCATTGCTGGCCGGTGCGCATGTGCGTCCACTCCTCGACCAGTTTCATTAACTCCGACCAATGCCTTTCGCGCGTATCAGTCTTCTCAAACCTGGGGTCGACAATCCATTCCGGATGACCAACCGCTTGCGCTAGCTGCTCGAAATTTCTCTGACTTGTCGGCGCGATAACCACGAAACTATCCTGCGCCTCTAATGGCTGGTACACGCGGATCCTGTCGTTAGACGGCGCCTGCGTTTCTTGAAATTCGTTCACCAGGAGATTCAACATGCAATCCATCAAAGCCACGTCGATGTACTGACCTTTGCCAGTCTGCCTTAAATGAAACAGTGCCGTCTGTATCGCTGCAAAAGCCGACATGCCACCGAAGATATCCGCTATGTAGGTACCAGTGTTGCCAGGTCGGCCACCGACCTGGTACTCCACCTGCGCAAGATCGTATCCGCTCGCAGCATGCACTATCGGCGCGTAAGCCGGGTGGTGTGCTTTGGGTCCTTGCTGCCCGAAACCGGAAATGGAACAGTAGACAATGGCGGGCTGAACCTTCGCTACCGCTTCGTATCCGAGGCCAAGCCGAGCGGCTACGCCAGGACGCCAGTTTTCGACGACAACATCAGATTTTGCAGAGGGAGCGATGGCTACAGCGTGGCCAGCTTCGGATTTCAAGTCGAGAACTATGCTCTTCTTTCCGCAATTCAAATGACCAAAGAAGCTGCTATGACCCTGCCGTACTGGGCGTCGGTGTCTGTTGTGATCACCCGCCGGTGGTTCGACCTTGATGACCTCAGCGCCCAAATCGGCGAGTAGTCGAGTACAATATGGGCCGGACAACATGTTAGTGAAGTCCAGTACTCGCACACCCTCCAGCGGAGCATTCGATGCGGGCGTCTTCATACCAGAGCTGCCGTTAATGGTTTTGCTCCATGGTTACTTGGACACAATCCTTGCCTCCTTGATGATTTTTGCCCAGCGCACCATCTCGGTCCTAATAAACTCGCCGAAATATTCGGGCGTGCTCGCGACAATCTCAGCCCCTTGGGCATTTAGGCGCTGTACGAAGTCCGGACTACGAGCGATCTTCACCAGCTCCGTGTTGAGCCGCGCTATGACCTGAGGAGGAGTCCCGCTGCGCACCACGACACCGTACCAGACACCCGACTGGAAACCGGGATATCCGGACTCAGCTATCGTCGGCAAATCAGGAACCGCTGTCGAGCGTTCCAGACTGGTAACGGCGAGGCCGCGTAGCCGACCTGTCTTGATATGCGGGAGGTTCGTCATCACGTCGTTGAAGCCCAGCGATACCTCGCCCGTCACGATAGCGAGCACAGACTGCCCGGTTCCCCGGTAGGGCACGTTGACCATCTTTATCCCTGCCACCGAGCCAAACAATTCCGTCGAGAGATGGCTCGACCCGCCAGTGGCTCCCGATGAAAATGTCAATTGTTCCGGTTTTGCCCTCGCAAGCGCGACAAGCTCCTTCACAGACTTCGCTGGTAGCGAGAGATGCACACCGAGCAGGTGCGGCGACGTAGCAACCAAGGAAATCGGAGCAAAATCGCGTATGGCATCGTACGGTAATTTTGGCATCATGCTGGGATTCACCGTGAACGTCGGTGTCGCGATCATGATTGTGTAACCGTCGGGCTGTGATTTCGCAGCCAACTCGGTGCCGATCGCAGCGTTCGCGCCGGAGCGATTCTCGACGACTACCGTTTGCCCCAATGTCTCAGCGAGCTTTTGCGCAAGCGAGCGCGCAATCAGGTCAGTGCCGCCTCCCGCTGCAAATGGCACAATGAAGCGGATGGAGCGACTCGGATAAGTCTGTGCCGCGCTCGGCAATACAAAAGCGAATAAGAGTAACAGGCTGATAATTAACCGTGTCATAGTTTTTCTCTCCTCTCGTGGCGCCGCTCACCGCAGAGTATGCGAGCAGCTCAGTTGCGGCACGTGTTTCCCATGTCAGG
Organism: Betaproteobacteria bacterium RIFCSPLOWO2_12_FULL_62_13; assembly: GCA_001771985.1. Taxonomy (GTDB): domain Bacteria; phylum Pseudomonadota; class Gammaproteobacteria; order Burkholderiales; family SG8-41; genus DSOT01. The sequence continues at coordinate 5,071 of MERG01000108.1, forward strand.
GCGACGCCCTTTACCGGCTTTGATTTCGATCGTAGCGAATACCGGCTTTCCACTCTGCCATGACTTTCTTGAATCCTTCGGCTTCGATCTTCGCGCCCCACTCTCTCCGCGTATTACTGAAATGGCCAGCAAGGCTTATCTCGAAGTTTGTTTCCATCATTTCCCGTAAACCGAGCCGGTTCACGCTGCGGTTGATTGCGAGCTTTTTCATCATAAGGATCTCAAGAGGTACTCTCGCGATTTCCGCCGCCATATCATCAACCAGTTGTTCCAGCTGCGCCGACGGAACCGACCTCGTTGCCCAGCCGCACTGCTGAGCCTCGATACCACTCATCGTGCCGTGCAAGAAGGCGAAATCCTTGGTCTTGCGTATGCCGACAAGCGGCAGCCACGATCCCCAGATCAGTCCCATTACCATGCCCGGAGCTGCCTCGACAGGGCCGATCTTCGCATCATCGGCAACAGCCACGATATCCGCGAGTCCCGCGAGGATCGTTCCGGCAGCTATACAGGGTCCATGCACCTGCGCAATCACCGGCTTGGGTATGTCCCACACGCGCATGTACGCACGAAAACGCTTTTCAAAATCAATTCGATGCGCCTCTGTGTCGTAGCCGGTCTCCCTCTCACCGGGCCTAAAGTTTTCCTTGCTGTAGTCGTGCCCGGCACAAAACCCCCTTCCTGCGCCCCTCATAACAAGCACGCGAACTTCGCTGTCGTCCTCCGCGGCAAGCATGGCTGCCTCGAATTCCCTGGTAAGTTTCTCGTTCAGCGCATTTATTTTCTCGGGACGATTCAACGTAATGGTGACGCGATGTTCGGACTTTTCGTAAATCAGGTGCTCATAACTGGTCCCGGTCATGGTCTTTGTCCCTCGTTAATACATCTTATCCCCTGCATGGCGTCGATTGTGGGCTGACCGCCTCTTTTGGTCCAACTTGATTTTTTCTCCCTCATAACTTAGCGCCAAAGGGGCCAGTCGTGTTGCGCGTTAATCCCAATCTCAGCCACGTGAAGAAGAAGCTGCCAGCAACTCGCGGGATATTTCGCGCAATCTTGCCTTTTGAACCTTGCTACCGTTGGCGCCAGGTGTGACCGGAAAATTGTCAAGCCGGAATACCCGATGCGGAACCTTGAATCCCGCCATCAGCCGCCGGCAATGCGCGATCAGCGTGCCCTCATCGAACATGGCCTGCGGTTTCATGATGACAAAAGCGATTGGACGCAGCCCCCGCGGCCCGTCCACGCCGACGATCTGACTGGACGAGACCAGCGGATGCGAATCCAGCACATGCTCGATCTCCACCGGATTCACCAGGAAACCGGCCAGCCGCAGAGCGTCGCCGATGCGCGACTGGAAAACGAATTCCCGATCATTTAGCACAAATCCCAGATCCTCACTGCGAAAATATCCGTCAGGGGTAAATGCCTCTACTGTTGCCCGCTCGTTGCCGACATATCCCGCCATTCTGCTCGGCACCATGAATTCCAGCTCTCCGCTCTGGCCGAGCGGCAGAAGTTCACCGCTCACCGTATCCCGGGCGCGGACGCGCGCGCCTGGTGCGATAAGAGTTCCGCCGCCCAGTTCGCGTATTTCGGGGTTGCTATCGGAGTTCTGCCGCCACACCATCGCCTGAATTTCGCTTGATCCGTACACACCAATCAAATTCAGACCTCTGCGATGCGCCCCGGCAGCTTGCCCCGCCCGGGCGCCGATGACCGTGCGCACGCTTGGAAATGGCCGCTCCTGCGGCGCTGCCCCCAGGAGCTGAGCCACGATGTAGCCGGCAGCGGGGAAATGTGTCACGTGCTTATTCACGATCATGGCGGCAGCCACCCCCGCCTCGAAGGTCGGGAGCATTACCAACGGCCTGCCGGCTGCGATCGCGCCAAGCGCATTGCACAGACCGAAGGTGCCACACAACGGCAGCGTCAGCAGCACGCAGCCATCAGGCGCATCGAATCCGAAGGCCCGCCCCACATCCGCCGCATGGCGCGCAGTGGAGGCCTGCGTATGCAGAACAAACTTGGGAACATGCGTCGTGCCCGAAGTGGGAAAGATGATTGTATAAAGTTATGCAGAAACTAAATATTTCCCATGAACCTCAAGCAGCTCAAATTCTTTTGCGCGGTCGTCGATTGCGGCTTCAACATGTGGAGCGCGGCTTCGGCGCTGCACACGTCCCAGCCGAGCATAAGCCGCCATATCCAGGCGCTGGAGGATGAGCTGGAAGTCGCGATATTCAGGCGCGGCCGAAAGCGGATAAACGGGCTGACTAGGCCCGGCGCCGAGGCGCTCAAGGTCGCCCGCAGGATGCTGCAGGACTCGGAGAACCTGCATCAGCTTGGCCGCGACTTCAGCGCGCAGGATTCCGGCCGACTCGTCATTACGACGTCGCACACCCATGCTCGCTACGCGCTGCCCAAGGTGATCGAGAAGTTCACCAGCAACTACCCCAAGGTTCATGTGAGCATCCTACAGGGGCACCCGGTCCAGATCACGCAATGGTTGACGAACGGTGACGCCGACATATCCATATCGTCCAATCCGAGCTGGCCGGTGCCAAGCTTGGCCATGCTTCCCTGCTACGAATACCCTATCGTTATACTCGCGTGCCCGGGTCATCCACTACTGACCCATCGGCCCGTGAGCATAGTGGCACTGGTGAAGTATCCTCTCATCACCTACAACTCGGAGTTTTCCATCCATAGGAAGGTGATGCGCGCATTTGAGCTCAGAAACCTGGAGCCCAATATCGTATTGAGCGCCACGGAGGTCGACGTGATGAAGACCTACGTCAAGCAAGGAATGGGCGTCGCCATTGTCAGCGCGCCTGGATACGACCCAAAGGGGGACAGGCACCTCAACGCAATCGATGCCAAGCACCTGTTCGGGTCAACACCAATCTGTCTGGGCGTGCGAAAGTTCAGCTACCTGCGCAGCTACACATTTCACTTCATCAGCCTGTTCTCCCCGGCGCTGTCGCGCGACATGGTGACCCGGGCGATCTTTGATCACGCCGATCTGCCGCGGCGCAAACAGGAACGTGCGGTTCCTACGGTGAGGAGTTGAGCCGCCCGGCATGCCGATGGTCGAAAAACGCATAAGCGGACTGACCAGCCCGGGCACAGAAGCTCTAAGGTCGCGCGGCGGATGCGTGGCGTCGGTACTGCGGGTTCATCGACGCTGCGTCCCGGCTCGCACAGCTTCAAGCTATCGTAGTTTCCCGCGATCCCAATTTGGTAACATAGACCCAAAAAACTTGCTTGGCTGCCGCCGTGCAGCCCGATTCCCGCGGCGTACCGCCCATTGACGAGGACGAAAGGCGCGCCCGCGCTCGTCGTCGCCTGGAGCAGGAGCAGATTGAAGCGTTCCTCGAGCACGCATTCCATGGCGCCGATCACAACCGGCAGGTAGCCGGGCTTGCACCCCGCCGCGAAGTGATTCGCGCGAGCCGATAAGTTTCGCATAACCGCGCGCCTGCTGGTATGCCGCGGCCTTCACCACGGAATTTCGCGATGTCGCGCCAATATCCGCGCACTATCCGAAGATAAAGCCACACCAGCGCATGAGATATTCAAAGCGATACGACGCGCGTGGGCTTGCCTCATCGGCTGCCCGCATAGCACAATCCCTCGCCTGCGCTGCCCTTCACGACAAGGAGATCACGATGTCCGCCATCGACCGCCACCTCCCCGAAGGCCGCCTTTCGCGCGGCGTCGTCCACGGGGACCTCGTCTACGTCGCCGGCACGACCGCCGACCACCGCGCCAGGCCGATCAAGGACCAGACCGCCGAGGTCCTCGCCAAGATCGACGGGATCCTGGCCGCATGCGGCAGCAATAAGTCGCGCCTCCTCACGGCCACCGTTTATGTCGCCGACATGCGGCTCAAACCCGGCATGGACGAGGCCTGGCTCGCGTGGGTGGACGGGGCGAATCCGCCAGCGCGTGCCACCGTCGAGGCCCGTCTCGGCACCCCGCAGGAGCTCGTCGAGATCCAGTGCATCGCCGTCGCGGTCAAGAAGTGGAGGTCTCCGCCGCCCCCGCCACGTGGCCTCCGCACCGATTGCAGCACCGCAATCACGCAAATCAACCCGGCGGGTGACGTCCTCCCCGGAACGCCGACCGCGCCGGACGCGACGCAGGCGGCCCAGGATCGGCAGCACCGCAAGGAATTCGTCCGGTGCGCGGAGAAGCGCTGCAACTGCCTCGGTTTCACGTTCGGTCGAGGCCGCTGGGAGATCGACACGACGGAAGTCTCAACGATTCTCCGCGACAACTATCACCGCGTGGTCGAACAGCCTGCCCGGGTGTGCGACGTGATCGTGTACGGAGTTGCCGGCGGCACCTATGATCACGTCGGACTCGTGGTCGAGGTTACGCGAACGGCGCGCCTGCCAAGATCCGCAGCAAGACCGCGACGAGCCCGTTCGTCTACGACCATCCCCCCGACGTCGCGCCCTACGGCAACGACTACGAAATCCACGAGCGCAACGCCGTCGCCGCCCTGCCCGCGGCCGCGCAGACGGAGATCGCCGCCGCCCACGACGCCGCGGAACTGCTCTGCAAGAAGAAGAACACGCTCGTCGGCGCGTGAGCGCATCGCTCCCCCATCGCGCAGCCTTCCGTCATTCCGCTTTTTCTTCGACGTCCATTCGGGGCCGCAATCGACGCTGATTGGCGCGTTGTCGGCTTTCCGCCGCGCGGCAACCCTGAAGCCAAAGTGTTCCATGACCGGCAACACGGAGGGAAAAAGCAGGCACCGGCGACAACGATCATATGATAGACCCGCAAGCTCACACGCCTGGAAGAAGGCGCACGCCGAGCCCGGCGACTGACCGTTGCTGGTAGACTAACGTCGTAAGCGGTCGCTCTGAGGCGGCCCGAGGGAGCGTACAAGATGCCCGAACCGCCGGATTCCACGCGCGCCCTGGCGCGTTTCGTATTGGCGACGCGCTACGAGGACCTCGACGCCGATCTGCTCCGGCACGTGCGGCGCAACATTACCGATTGTCTGGGCGTGGCGCTCGGGGGCGTGGACCACCCGGCCACCACGCTGCTGCTCGACCACGTGTCCGAGCTGGGCGGCGCACCGCAGGCGACCGTCTGGGGCGTGGGAAAGCAGCTGAACGTAGCCCGCGCCTCCTTGGTAAATGGGCATCTCGGGAATGTGCTGGATTACGACGACACCCTGCTCACCTCGGACACCATCCTGCACGTCAACGCCCCGCTGCTGCCGGCCGCGCTGGCCGTGGCCGAGTGGAAGCAGCGCTCCGGTCGTGAATTGATGGCGGCCTTCGCGGTTGGCTACGAGGTGGAGGCCCGCGTGGCGCGTGCCGCAGGTTTCAGCCACCTGGACCGGAAATGGCACCCGAGCGCCACAGCCGGGACCTTCGGTGCTGCCGCGGCTGCCGGCAAGCTCCTTGGGTTGCACGAGACCCAGCTCTGCCACGCCTTCGGCATTGCCGGATCGCAGACCTCTGGCAGCCTGGAGTTTTCCGGCGGCGACATGAAATCCATCCAAGTGGGCTTCGCAGCGCAGAAAGGCACGGAGGCGGCGCTGCTCGCGTCGCGTTACATCACGACCTCGGAGCGCGCGCTCGACGATCGGCCCTCGTGCTTCCTGCGCATGTACAGCGACAACCCGATCCCCGAGCGGCTCACGGACGGGCTGGGGGAGCGCTGGGAACTGCGCGACGCGGCGTTCAAGGCGTTCGCCTGCGGAATCGTCGGCCAGCCGCTGATGGACGGCATCATCCAGCTCCGGGAGAGGCATGACATCCGGCCGGAGCAGGTCGCCGAGATCGAAGGACGTGTCAACCCGTTTACGACCGTGGCGATGTGGCGACGCGAGCCGCGCACCGGACTGGAAGGCAAGTTCAGCATCTGGCACAGCGCGGCGGCTTTCCTGGTGGATGGCACCGCCGGCAAAGCGCAGTACTCCGACGAGCGCGTCAACGATCCGCTGGTGATGAACGTGAGAAAACGGGTGAAGATCGAGACCGACCCGTCGCTCGCCAAGCACGAGGCGCACGCGCTCATCCGACTGGTCGACGGGCGGGCATATGACCTCCACGTGGAGCACGGCAAGGGCACGCGCGGGAATCCCCTCGGGGACGACGAGCTGTGGGCCAAGTTCCAGTCGCTCGCCGAGCCGGCGATCGGCGCGGGCAGCGCAGCGCGGCTGCGGCGGACCATCGAAGGACTCGATACGCTGGCCGATGCGGGTGAGCTCGCACGTGCCACGGTTCCTGAAACCCACGGTGAACCTAGAAACCGCAGATGAACGCGGATGCACGCAGATAAACCCTCGTCAATCAAATCATTGTGAGAGATGTCATGTGTACCCCAGCAGGTGCCACAAACTTCCGTGCCAAGTCTCGAATTCATCGGCGTTTATCGGCGGCCAACTGCCTTTTTAAGGGTGAATCATGCACCAGGCAAATTCGATTTCCCAGTCCGAGCGAAGCGAGCGGTTCAGCGACGTTGAATTCGCACGGCGCCACGCCGCCGTGCGTGCGATGATGGCCGAGCGGGGACTCGACGTCCTGATAGCCCACGCCAGCTCGGCCATGCCGGCCAATGTCCGGTATTTGACCGGCTGGGGGCCGTACGGCAACGGCCCGGCGTTCCTGCTGTTCCCGGCGACCGGCAACCCGCTGCTGCTGGTCGCGATCTTTTCCCATGTCGCGAGCGCTCAGCGCAGGGCCGTCGTCCCGGCCGACTTTGCTGGTCCGAATCCCGGCGTCACGCTGGCGGAGCGGCTGTTGGATCTCGGGCTGCAGCGCGCGCGCGTCGGCCTGGTCGAAGTGGACAGCGCCCGCAATCGCGGGATGCCGTCAGTCGTTCTGGACGAGTTGCGCAAGCGCCTCCCGGAAGCGTCGTTCGAGTTCGCCACCCAGGCCGTCGAGATGATCCGCCGCTTCAAGAGCGACGAGGAGATCGCCGTGCTCGAGCGCGCCGCGGACATGGCGGAGCAGGCGCTCGAAGCCATGGTAGGTGCCGCGCGCCCCGGAAATACCGAATGGGATCTGGCGGCCGCGGTCCACGGTGCGGCGGCCCGCGCCGGAGGCACGGTGGAGGTTGCCCTGCTCGGGTCGACTCCGATGGCGAATCCGTCGATGGCCACGCCGCGCACACAGCCCACGATGCGCCGGCTGGAACGGGGCGATGTCATACTCAGCGAGCTGAGCGTCGGCTGCCTCGGCTATTCCACCCAGCTCCTGCGACCGATCACGATCGGGCCTCCGAACGATCTCTACCGCCGCCTGATCTCGATTGCGACCGAGGTTTACCGCTCGGTGCAGGCGATCCTGAAGGTCGGGGCTACCGAAAAGGACGTGCAGCAGGCGGCGAAGGCGCTCGCGCAGCCGGGCATCGCCGCGGAGGCGCCGATCGTTCACGGCTGGTCCCAATGGTCGGAGTTCGGTTTTCACATTACGATGCCCGGCGACGAGGCCCACTGGCCCAGTCGTCCGGTCCGTTTCGACACCGGCATGTCGATGAGCATCGAGCCGAATCCCTGTACATCGGACTTCCGTGCCGGCGTCTTCATGGGGGATCTGAACATTATCTCGCCTGCCGGCGCCCGCTCCCTCCACCGCTGGCCACTCGAGACCATCGTCGTCTGATCCTGCCGCGCCGCCGAGACAGTGTTCGTCGTCACCGGCTTGCATCGGTGCGGTTCTGACACCGGCATCGTGGCGGCTGCTGCAGACCATGCGCCACGGCCTCGAATCGGCCTGCCCGAAGTCCCCGTGCGCTCGATGCGCGTTAGTAGTAGTTTGACAAGGGTGGGGTCGGGGGTTAGATTGGCCACGCGGTGCGACACCATGCCGGCGACAAAGCGCGCGCCGCACAAACCAAGGGGGGTTCCAGCGTGAAGCCTTATCGTGGCGGGTGTCTTCGTAGAGGGGGTCCTTCGGGCGTGCGCCCGAATGCGGTCTGCGGCACGATCGTGAAAGGATGTTCCCTGGCCGTTGCCGTCCTTGCCGCCGTTGCAGTCTCGAGCGCATGGGCGCAGCAGTATCCGTTCAAGCCGATCCGGTTGATCGTCCCGTACGCTGCCGGCGGAGGCACGGATATCATGTCGCGCGTCCTGGGGCAGCGGATATCGGAGCTGCTCGGACAGCCCGTGGTGGTGGACAACCGCGCCGGCGCTGGCGGAACCATCGGGGCCGAGATGGCGGCTCGCGCCAACCCCGACGGCTACACGCTATACACAACGACATAAATAATTGCGCATGTTTGTAAATGGTGAGATCATGGTGGCATGAAACCTCTCACCATTACTGACCC
>MERG01000109.1:0-931 GCA_001771985.1 Betaproteobacteria bacterium RIFCSPLOWO2_12_FULL_62_13
CCTGATGCTGACGTTTCACGCGAACTGGCCGTTGAGCCCGGCGCTGCAACTGCATCTCAAGCTGCTGACGCAGATGCTCGGGCACTTTTATGAAGCCAAGCGGCGCGAAGAGGTGCAGCGCCACAATGCCTATACCCAGGCGATCTATGAAACCGGCGCGCGGCTCACCCACGACGTGAAGAACCTGCTGCAATCGCTGCGCACGCTGTGCGCGGCGGCCGAGAGCAGTGACGCCGGCCAGGCCGCGGCGCTGCAGGAGCTGATCAAGCGGCAACTGCCGCAAATCGCGCAGCGCTTGTCGACCACGCTCGAAAAGCTGAGAGAATCGCAGCAGGCAACCGCAGCGCAAATCGATGCCGCGGCATGGTGGGAGAAACTCAAGCAGCGTTACGCGCGCAGCGGGGCCGCGTTCACCGGCGATGACGCCATGGCGGGCCTGAGCCTGCCCGGCGAGCTGTTCGACAGCGTCGCCGAAAATCTGCTGCAGAACGCGTTTGCCAAAGCACAGCAGCACGCCGGCTTGCGCATCAGCGTTGCATTCCAGCCGGCCGCCGGCGGCAGGCTCACGATTTGCGATACCGGCAAGGCGATACCGCAGGGGGTTGCCACGCGCCTGTTTGCCACGCCGGTGCCGTCGCAGAACGGGCTGGGAATCGGCCTGTACCAGGCGGCGAAGCAGGCGGAACAACTGGGTTACCAGCTCACGCTGGCGAACAACACGGATGGGCGCGTTTGCTTCGAGCTCGCGCGGGCGGAGTAGGGTGCGCTTGCGCACCAAAGCAGGGTGCGCTTGCGCACCGATTGCCGGATGGTGCGCAAGCGCACCCTACACCGAAAATTTTTCGTCATCCCTTCACTACCCCATCCAACCCCAGCTCCAGTATCGCCGCATCGCGTGTCAGCAGCGTCAATCTCTCATCCCGCGCCTGTG
>MERG01000109.1:942-9151 GCA_001771985.1 Betaproteobacteria bacterium RIFCSPLOWO2_12_FULL_62_13
GCCTGTGCGATGAGCAGTCGGTCAACCGGGTCGGGGTGTGCGCAAGTCAGACTGCGCACGGCTTCAATGTGGCGCGGCAAGATCGGCAGCAGGACAAAACCCTGAGCTTCGAGTTGTTCGGTGATCGCGCCTTGCGGCAAAGGTAATTTGCCTTTGGCGTTTTTCAGCACCATTTCCCACACGCTGGCGGTGCTTACGACGATTTCAGATTTTGCGATGATGCGTTGCGTGGCTTTGCCCAAACGTGCATCCGCTGTCATCCACCAATAGATCAGGTGGGTGTCGAGCAGATATCGCTTCACGGCAATTTGCCACCGGTGAGCGCATCGGCGATAGCTGCATTAGTAGCGGGCGTATCCCAATCAGCCTTGGCTTTGGGCAGCGCCGACCATGCGCCGGGCTTGCGCGCAAAGCCCTGCGCGCCGACTTTAACCAGCCTGACGACCGGAACACCCTTGTTGGCGATGACCACATCCTCGCCCGCCAGCGCTGCTTGCACCAGTTTGGAAAGCTGGTTTTTGGCTTCGAGCATGTTGCATTGCATGTTTAACTCCTCGAGCAATTTTTTGCCTAATGCGTGCAGTTTAACACTATCTGGCCAAGTTAGCCAACTACGGTGAACCTCCGAGTCAGACCCTGGGGTTTCCTCGTGCGCCCTATCACTGCCACGAACCACGAACATATGGGCGCGTTTGCTTCGAGCCGGCACGGAAGGCGGCGTCTTAAGAACGCGTAACAGAACGAGACGATACCGGGTGCGATAGACACGTTATTGTAGCGCAGGCGCCTCGCCTGCTATCCAATGTCTGATGTCAGATGAACGATTGCAGGCGGGGCGCCTGCGCTACGAACGATTGCAGGCGAGGCGCCTGCGCTACTTTCTCTTGTTACGAGCTTACGGCAACTGCCCCGCGGCGACCATGCGGTTGTAGAGCACGTTTTCCGACAGCCAGGTCACGATGTCGTCGAACTCACCGCCGGTTGAGCCCGGATCCGAGCGCACGCGGCTCACGAACACCTGATCGCCATTCAGATTGGCCGCTTCATCGGCGCTGGTGCCGCCGCCGGTATTCGCGTTGAGTCCCAGCGAGAAAATCACGACAGGCGCCGAAGTGGTGAGTATCTGGGCCGTGCCGCAAGTCGTGGCGGTGACGCCAGTGCTGCTCGCGCACACATAGAGATCGGGAACGAGCGCGGTCAGAGTGGTGAGGCGCATGCCGTTGGTGGAAGTGAAGATGCTGACGTTGGCGCTGGCGCTGGCGGTGACGGCATAGCGGATACGAGTGCCCCACGCATCGATCGCATAGCCCTGGGCGTCGGTCGCCGCCAGCCCGAGTGTTGTCCCCGGCACGAAGCCGTTGTACTGGGCAAAGCACCGGCCGTGCGCCTGGTAGGTCAGTAGCTCGGCGCCGCAGGGATTGGGCGTCGCGCTGGTGCAAAAGCTCTCCACACCGTTGCTCGTGGCTGACGCGGGGCACGGCAGGCGGGTAGTGGAAACCGCGAATCCGAGCAGCGCCTCCTTGATGTCGTCGAGTGTCTTTTGCGTGTCGCTGATCCTGCGCTGCGCGATCTGCGTGGTCAGCGGCACCAGCAGCGCACCCAGAACGAGGGTGATTATGAACAGGGCGATCGCAAGCTCGAGCAAGGTGAAACCGCGCGCGCGCTCCTGCGCCGCGCGCCCGCGCCGATTCGTCACCCCGGAAATCAGGGTCGCCGCATTCACGACTAACATTCTTCCAGTGTCTCGCGCGCGTTGCGGCATACTGATGGCCTGGTAGTGTTTTGACAGGGCGGGTTGACCAGTGTCAATGCGGCCGCCGCGCAGGCGGAGGAGCACACCTGGAGGCCCTGCGCGGGAGTCAAGGCGTTGCCGTTAAGATCGGTGCCCGCAAGAGCCGCGCATGCGGGATTGAGTTTGGGCGGCTGGCCGCACGGCGTGATCCTGCGCAGCGCCCTGCCCATCGTGCGGCATTGCTGGCTCGTGTCTACCGCGGCAGGCGAGGAGATGGACGTGTAGAGGCGGTCGCGGTCCGGGGCGGTCGCGGTGGGCGTGACGTAAGTATCGTTCGCATTGTCATTGTTCGCCGCGTCCTCGAGGTAATTGGCAAGCGTGTTGCTCGGACGCGTAATGCCGACGAGCGGCGTTCCCGGGGTGAAAAAAATCGCGCTGATGACGGCCTTGCCGTCCACGCTCAGGGTCACGCCGGTGCAAGTGGTGCACGACGAGCCCTGGTTATCGGCGTTTTGCTTGGCGAGCGCATAGTAGATCACGGTGCTCCAGTTGTTGTACTTAAACCATGACGACAGCTGTGGCAGGGCGTTTTGTCCCCAGTCCTCCGGGTCGGCGTCGCTGGTGGGAAACCGGCCACGATTGATCCGCGGGCTGTTGCTTGGAGTCGCGTAGTCCGGACTGGCGGCATCCCCGGTATTGATGCTGAAGTCGGCGGCCCACGGGTAGCACTGGCACGTCGAATTGGCGCGGTAGCCGTCGAGCCACGCCTTCACTTCATTTGCGACGCGCTTTTCAACCGCCGGCATGAATTCAGCCGTGGTCAGGTAAGCCACGCGGTCGTTGAAGGTGGCCGAGAGCTGTCCATTGATGAACGGGCCGTTGGTCGTCGCATTGTTCCTGGGCGTGGCGCCGGCCGTTTCCAGATAGTTGGTAGCGCAACGATTCCGCGCGACAGGGGACGAGGGGGAGGTCGTGCACGCCGCGCTCGCGGAGCTGCGATTCTGCGTGCCGAGCACGCGGCCCGGCGCGAAGATCACCGCGACGGCCTGACTGGTAAGCACGGTCGTGCCGTCGGCCGCATACACCGTGATATTGCCGCGCGTGTCGCTGTTGAGCGGATTGTCGTTCACGCCTCGAATGCGGAACGGGCCGGCGACCGCGTACCACAGCGTTTCGCCGGCGCTGTCCTTGGGCTCAGGAATGCCGAGCGTTCGCCACGGCACTCGGCCAAGCCTGCCGGAGCTGCAGGTGCCTTCTGCGGTTCCGTAATTGATGTCTGTCGGAGCCTTCAAATCCGGACAGGGCAACTCACCGGGACGCTGAGTGCCGGTGCACTCGACCCAACTGGCCCCGTTCGACGACTGCGTAGTACACACATTGCCGCGTTTCACCGTCCAGCCGATCAGCGCGGTCTTGACGAGTGCCAGCGCATCGGTGGTTTTCTGGTCGCTTTCGAGCGTGAGCGTGGCGGGCCGGTAATAGCTGAACAGCACGGCGCCGCCGGCGACACCGAGCACCAGCAGCGCCAATAACAGCGCCTGACCCCGTTGCCGCAGGGCGCGCTGCGATCCGGGTTTCCCGGTCGTCATGATGAGCGGGATGGTGCGCAAGCGCACCCTTGCGCCCTACAGCCGTGCCCAACGCCATCGCCGTAGGGCGCAGATTCATCGCGCTGTTTGGGATGGATGCGTGCGTTGTACGGCGCGCTAAAGCTGCGCCCAACGCCATCGCCGTAGGGCGCGGATTCATCGCGCCGTTTGGGATGGATGCGTGCGTTGTACGGCGGGGTCGGCGCGCTAAAGCCGTGCCCTACAGCCGCGCCTACAGCCGCACCGCGCGCCAGAATGACGGGAATTGGATTCTTGGACGTACCCATAACTATTTCGGTTCCGAACCTCGCTTGCGGCGGGAGTCATCCTCGGCGTCCCGATCGCTTGCCCGCTTCGACGTGTTGCGAGCTGACCCGTCGGATGCTACTGGCTGCGAAGCCGCAGGAGAAGGGACTTTTGCCGCACCTGGTGCGGTATTTTCAGCGCCGGGCGCAGGTTTCGCCGCTCCGGGTGCGGTATTGTCGGCGCCGGGTGCGGCTTTTGTCTCGGGTTTGGGTAGCGGTGCGCGCCGCGCATAGCTCTCTGCGATAGTTCCGCTGACGATTTCGGCAGTCTGGCCGACCTTGAGATCGATGCTGCGGCCGCTCTCCGGAACGGTGAGCTTCACGCGATTGTCGTTTTTCCCGGTTGAAACGCCGATGCCGCCCGCCTTCGGTGCGGTGACCGCGCGGCTGTTGAGCCATACCGTATTCTTGCCGTCGCTGCGCCGGACTACGCCGTCGACGGTTACGTTCTGCGGCACCGGCGGCAGCGGCGGCGCCGGTTCTTTGTCGCCGGCGGTTTTTTCCATCCCGACGTTCTTCTCGCGCATGGTGTCGAGCGTGGCGCGCTGTGCCGGCGTGAAAAACAGCCGGCCGAGCTCGGCGCCGGCGGCCGTGCCGGCGCCCAACATCAGCACGATGGCTGCCGCGAGGCGGGCGGTCATGATTTTTTCTCGCCCGGCGGGCGCAGCGTGATCCAGGCGAGCTCGCACTCGGCGCGCAGGTTGGGCTGGTTGCGCAGGTCGTCGCCGGCATCGACGCGTTGGATCACGCATTGGTTGACCGAGAACACACCGGCGCCGAACTGGGCGAGCGTGCGCAGAAATCGCATCAAATCGCCCTCGTGCAGCAGCTTCAGGTTGATCTTCATCACCGATTGATACAGCGTCAACTGGCCGGGATTGAGCTCGGCCGCGTACGGATAAGGCTGCTGCGCGCCGATCTGGTAATCGACGCCGAACAACCGCGTCTCGCGATTGGCGAGGCGTAATCCGTCCAGCCAGTTGATGCGCTGCTCGTCGCCGACGAAGCCGAGCTGTTGCAGATACTGGTATCTTCCCAGATATCGCACGATGGTTTCTTTTTCTTCCCCGGATTTGTTCAACTGGATGCGCGCTTCGCGCAGCTGGCTCTCTTGCTGCGCCGCCGCGCGCTGCGCGCTCTGGAGCGCGCGGTCGGTGTAGTAGAGCAGGATGGCGCCGATTGCGATGACAGCGGCGAGCACGCCCAGCGGGCGCTGCAGTGTCTTCAGCGTGTGCAGATCTAACGCGTTCATAGCGTGGGTTTGAACACCAGCAGCAATTTGAATTCAGCCGTGCCGGCCAGCCCGCCGCCCTCGGTGGTATTGCCGGACAGCGCGGAAGCGGGGCTGATGTTGAGCGGCAGCTTGGTGATCTTGACCTCGGCCACTTCCGGTTGCTGCGACAGCAGGTTGGCGAAACCATTGATGGTTTCGATCGCGGCCCGGTGGTCGCCGCGAAACGGCCGTACTTCTCCGTCGATCAGCCCGCTTTGGCGGCGTGCGCTGCCGGCAGCAGCCGGGAAGCCCGGTTCGGCTGTTTTGCCGCCGGGTTCGATGTTGGTGGCGCCGTATTTCCAGCCGAAGCTCTTTACCGTGATGGCCGGACTATGCTCGAGCACCCGGCTGACGATATTCATCATGGTTTCGGGTGAGCGCGTGGTGGCGCCGATTTTTTGCGATATCTCGACCGCGCGCCTGAGGTTTTCGCCGCTGGTCGGCGCCGCCGGATACTGCTGCGTCGCCTCGCGGTACTGGGCCTGCAGCTCGGCGATCTGCCGCGCCGCGGTCTGGCGCGCTGCGGTCTCGCTGTCGGACTTGATCTCGAGGTCGATATCGTAGATCCGATACCAGTTATACGCACCGGAGACCGCCATGACGAAAGCGGTGACGGCGGTCGCCGCGTGAATGCCGCGGCGAAACTTTTGCCGGCGGTAGCCGAACGTGACGTTGGCCGGCGCGAGATTGCTGTCCGGTGCGTGCAAGCCCAGCAGGTGCAGATACAGCGCATCGGCCGATGAATCGAGCGCGGGCGCCGCGATGCCGACGCGCGCCACGATTTCCGCGCGCGCGAGGCGGCGGCATTCGATGTTCGGGTTGTCGCGCGCGATGATCTCGGCCAGCTCCGCGAGTGTATCATCGCTGTCGACGATCAGCACCGACAACTGCTCGTCGAGCGTCATGACGCGCAGCGCGTGCAGGTAGAGCCGCGTGTTCGAAATTTCCTCGGCGTAGCTCTTGATCGCCTGCGGAGTGGTGCTGTCGATGCGCGCCAGCCGGCTGATCCGCAGCGTCTGCTCGCGCAGGAACGTCAGGCGCAGGCCCGAGCTGTTGCGCGACACCAGCAGCAGATTGGTTTGCGCGAGTTGCAGCCGTTCAACCAGTTCCCGGCTCACCGCCGGCAGCAGGTAAATCCCGGCCAGCGGCAATTCGCACTCGATCACCGCCTGCACCCACCCCGCGATCAGCTCGGGATTGGTGAGCGCGCAGAAGAGATAGCGGTCGTCGCGCCGCTTGTCGGAGTCGCGGCCCCGCAGTTGTGCGCTGATATAGGGCGTGTTGCGGTAATGCTGCTTCAGCTTGCGGTTCACCATGGCGCTGCGATCGCGGCCAGTGCTGTGCGGCAGGGATTCGAAGCGGTAATCCTCCTCGACCGCGTCCACCAGCATGTGCACCGGCAGGGACTTGCGGATTTCAGCGAGATAGCTCTTGAAAGCACCGAGCCCCTCGTCGCTGTAGGTGAACATGTCGCACCCGGCGAAATGCCCGTGGCGCCAGTGCGCCGCGCTGACCTGCCGGGCTGAAACCGAGATCAGGAGCTTGTCCCCCGTGTCCGGACGGTTGAACGAGAAATTGAACTTGGGTAACGCGGGCCAGTTCATGCTGTGCGGTTCAGAATTTCAGATTTCCCAGAATATCATATACCGGGCCCAGCACCGCCCACATGATCAGCATCAGCATGCCGCCCAGCACCACGGTGAGCGCCGGCCCGATCATGGCGAGCCCCCTGTCGACCGCGTCCTTGACGTCGCGGTTATAGAAATAGGTGACGTTGGTAAGCGACTCGTCGAGTGCGCCGGTGGCCTCGCCGACGCGCATCATGCGGATCACCAGCGGCGGAAAAATGCCGAGGTTCCGGAACGCTTCCGTCAGGCTTTCGCCCGAATTGATCTGCTGGCCGGCGCGCATCAGGCCGTCCGCAATCACGCGATTGGCGACGATGTCCTCCGAGGTCTTGATTGCTTCCAGGACGGTGATGCCGGAGCGGTACATCAAGGCGAAGAAATTGGTGAAACGCGACAGGATGATTTTCTGCAGGACGGGACCGATCACCGGCGAATGCAGCTTCGCGTAATCCCACCAGTATTGCGCTTTCGGGCTCAGGCGCAGCAGGAACACCGCCGCGACCGCGAGTAGTATCGGCGCGGCGAACACGAGCGGCCAGTAGTTGATCACGAAATCCGAGATGGCAATCAGCGCGCGGGTCTGCGGCGGCAGCACCAGGCCCATGGTTTTGAGCAGCGTTACCACCTGCGGCACCAGGTAGGTCAGCATGAACATCATGACCGCGACCACCACTACCAGCACCACCACCGGGTACATCATCAGTTGCTTGGTCTGCGCGGCAAGCTCGTCCTGCCATCTAAGGGTCGTGGCGAGGCTTTCGAACACCTCGGTCAGCCGCCCGGCCTGTTCGCCGGCGCGGATCAGGCTCACGAACACCTTGTCGAATACCTGGGGGTGCTGCGCCATCGTCTGCGACAGAATGCTGCCGCCTTCCATGTTCTCGATCAGCGTCGACAGCACCTCGCGAAGGTGCGGGTTTTCGACCGTATCGCGCAGGTCGCGGATGCCATCGAGCAGCGGAATGCCGGAGCGCGTCATCTGCTCCATGTCGAAGCAGAACGCGATCAGGTCGCGGCGCGTGATGCGGCTGCCCCTACCGAATCCGCCGGCGCTTTTCTTGACCTCGCTGAACGTGATCAGGTCAAGACCCATGCGGCGCAGCCGCAACTCGAGGTCGACCTCGTTCATCGCGTCGAGCGAGCCGCGCGCCGCGCGTCCAGTCCGGTCGACGGCCCGGTATTTGAACGCGGGCATGGCGCTAGCTTACCCGTCCCGTCAGGTCGATTGCGCGCGCGACCTCGGCGAGATTGGTGGTGCCGTCGAGCACGCGTGCGATGCCTTCCTCGGCGAGCGGGCGGAAGTCGTTGGCGAACGCCGCGGCGCGCAGCTCGCGCGCGGTGGCGCGCCGCGCCACCAGCTCGTCGAGGTCGCTATCCATCACCAGCAGCTCCATCACCGCGCAGCGGCCTTTATAGCCCTTGTTGCCGCAGCGGGCGCAGCCGACGGCGCTGTAGATGTAGCTCGTCTTCGCACCCGCGGCGCCGAGGACCTGCCGCTCTTCGGGCGTCGGCGCGTAGGCCTCCTTGCAATGCACGCACAGCATGCGCACGAGCCGTTGCGCGATGACGCCGATGATGTTGCCCGCCATGATGTCGGGCAGCACCCCGATGTCGAGCAGCCGCGGGAACGCGCCGAGCGCGGAGTTGGTATGCAGCGTCGAGAATACCTGGTGCCCGGTCAT